>JAEEIV010000073.1 GCA_016281555.1 Lachnospiraceae bacterium
ACCCACTAAACTATGACTATTCGCTTTAACTTAATGCTATTCCCCGCTCACCGGTATTTATCGTCGATGGCGATGAGATTGGATTCGTGAAGGGCATTCTCTTCGGTCAGTTTTTCATCATTGGCAGATCTCCTCGCTTTCGCCCGCTCATAGAGACCTGCGGCGTCGGACAGGGCTTCATAGCGTGCCTTGCCGTACGCACAATCCTCGATCCAACTCTCCTGCTGAGCCTTTTTTATCTCATAATTCGGATCACTCGGATTTAAGTATCGATAATTGATCTGCGCTTCCGAGAGAGAATAACTCCAATCCAAGTAAAGATTATAGTATTCCATGGACGTTTTCTTCGGCGGGAAGGGTTCATTATACCGCGTAAACACCGGTTTCGCGGAATCTTCCATCGAATCGATCTCCGCGTATTCAGCATTGATCTCCGCGAGCGCCTCTTCGTGCCGCGCATTCTCCGCGGCGATTTCCGCGCTGCGCGGCGCGTTTTCTACTTCGTTTCCGCAGCGGCCGCAAATGCCGAATTTCACGAGATGGCCGAGCGGTGCGCCGTTGGTTGCTCTACAGCGCACGCAGATTTTCGGCTGAAGGCAGGTTGCTTCCTGGAATTGGTGGCCGAGCGCCGGCAGGCGAACCACGTTTTTCGCGTCACAGCGCGTGCATTCGTAGACTTCCTCGCCGTCCTCGGTGCATGTCGCCGCGCGGACCGTCTTCTTCACGTAGTCGTGCCCTTTCAGGCAGGGATCTTCCTGCGTTTCAGGCTCATCTTCCGTGGTGACGGCTTCCGCACCGGTTTCCGTCTCCTCTTTCTGAGTCGTCTCTTCCGTGACGGGTTCGGTCGTTTCTGCGGTTTCGCTTCCGGGTAAAGTGTCCTGGGGTCCGTCCGAGGGCTTGCGCTGCATTTTCGGCAAGAGGAGGATCAGCAGAACGGCGGCTGCGAGTACCAGAGAAGCAACGCCGATCGCAGCAAACAATCTTGCGTGATTCCGTTTCGGCTCCTTCGCTTCCTGCTTCGCGATCAGCGGCGTCATGCAATGAATGCAGTAACGCGCTTCATCCGATATCTCAGCACCGCAATTCGGGCACTTTTTCATGCTCCATCTCCCACAAAATAATGGAAAAACCCATTATATTTCTTGCATTTTACCATAGCCCTCAAGCGACGGTCAAGCACGGAAGAGGCGATTAAGCAGCGAGCATAGTGGGGGTGTTTCTTGATTGACTTCCATGATAGCGACCGATATAATGAAATCAACGGATCTTACTTAAGAAAGGGGAAAGGAAGACCCATGGAAGAACGGAGCACACATCAGCTGGAAGAAGAATTAAAACTCTGTCCGGATTTCACGAAATACTACGAAGAAAACCGCAATACGATGAAGGAGGACGCGCTTGCCGTTCTTTTACAGCGTCTTTTGGACGAGAAAGACTTAAAGCGGGCCGACGTCATCCGGAACTCCAATCTAAACGAGGTCTACGCCTATCAGATTTTCCAGGGAAAACGCATTCCCGACCGCACGAAACTTTTAGGCCTCGCGTTCGGCATGAAACTGAATTTCGACGAGACGCAGCAGCTTTTAAAGAGCGCCGGCTACGCCCCGCTTTACGCCAAGCGATCCTTCGACTGCATTATCATTTACAGCCTGGTCAACAACTATGATCTCATGAAGACCAACGATCTTCTGTACTATTACGGAGAGGATCTGATCGGGTAATGAACCGCGAAGAATACCTCGACAACCTCTTAAAGACCTATGCACCCATGGGAAAGCTTTCCGAGCGGAACGGCAACCGGGTGCTTCTTCTTAAACACCGTTCCATGGACCGTCGTCTGATCTTTCATTCTTCCGAGATCCCGAACGGTGTCTATGAGCGTCTGCTCACCGTCAAGACCCCTTATCTCCCGGAGATCTACGATGTCATTGATTTCGATGACGGGCAGGTCGTTCTTCAGGAATTCATCGAAGGCATTTCCGTTTCGGAATCCCTGAAGGTCGAACTCTTCTCCTACCGCGACGCGTCTCGCATCTTAAAATCGGTCTTAAAGGCCCTTCACATCCTGCACGGTCTGAAAATCATCCACCGCGACGTAAAGCCCGAAAACATCATTTTAGGCGCTTCAGGACGCGTGGTTTTGATCGACCTCGACGCCGCGCGGTTCCTGACCGGCGCGCCGCGGGACACGGTCATCATGGGCACGGTCGGTTTCGTCTCGCCGGAGCAGCTGGGTCTGCACGAAAGCGACGAACGGACCGACATTTACGCAGCAGGCGTTCTCTTGAACGTCCTTCTCACGGGCAAGCTCCCGACCGAAACCGTGGCGCCGGGAAAAGCGGGCCGCATCGTCCGGAAATGCACGATGATCAACCCGCTTGACCGTTACCAGAGCGCCGAGGAAATGCTCGCGCAGCTGTAATCTATGATCGGCGACTGCAATCGCCGCGCTTCTTCATTCTCCTCCATCGTCTTCGAGATCCATCGCCCCTTCCGTGAGGGTGATCACGGCGACCGTATCCACATAGGTATCGCGGTATGGTTCCGCGACCGTGGCGGTGACCTGGATCGTCGATCCGGCCGTCAGATTCAATGCCGACACGTGTTGATCGCCGCCCGCGAACGTCAGGACCGCTTCGACATCCGTGCGGTCTCCGTTGATCGTCGGCGACGAGAGCCACACGAAGGTATCCAACACCTCTTTCAGCAGAGGATCCCCCTCGCTGCAGTCCATAAAAAAGTCGATCGGGATCATCAGATTCGGCTCAAACTCCGACATGACGACCGGCGTCAGGCGGATGGTTTCCGTCACCTTATCCGAACAGCGCGAACAGGCTTTTTCCTTTGTCCCGGCATGCCATGCGATCAGGAGTCCGTCCGAATTGAATTCCGGATACGGCTCCTGTGTGACGGTCCATTCTCCGTACTCATGCCCCAGCGGCTGGATCATCTCCTGAACAGTCTTGTAGTTGCAGCGTCTGCAGGTATCGTATGCGCTGAAACCGACGTCCGTGCACGTGGCCGCCTTGGCTTCGTGATGTACAATGTCATGGCCGTTAGCGCACGGATCCGTGTTTATATCGATCTTATCGTCTTCCTTTTCATCCTTCGTGACAGGCTCAATCGCCGTATTGTCATCCGGCGTGACCGGCGCAACGACAGGGGTGTCGTCGACAGACGTATCATTCGACGGGTCGTCCTGTTTGGCCGCCGCATCGATCGCGTTCTGTGATTCCGTACTGATGACCTCAAAGGCTTCCAACACCTCATCGAGCTTCGCATTGATCGCGTCGATCTGCTCTTGCGTCAGGCCGTCTTCTCCCGCCTCCGCCTGCGCGTCTGCGACCAAAATACTCTTGACGTTTTCGAGGAAGGACGCTTCGAACGTTGCCACATCGAAGACGACTTCGGCGTCTTCTTCCGTAACGATCTCAATTTTCAGGCCGTTTACAGACGCCCCCGTATCGGCAATGGACTTCATTTCTTCCTGCGCAACGAGCTCCTCCTTATTGGACGAGAATGCATTGCCCTCGCCGGCGCCGAGATCTTTTTCCACGGACACGACCGTTCCGTCCGCCTTCACCTTGACGGCCTTGATCTTGACCTGCCCCTCGAGAACGGCGTTGCTTGTCTGAACATGGCCGGTGATAGCGTCTTCGAGTACCTGCGTCAACGTCTTGGTCCCGCGAATGGACATGGCCGTATTCGCGGTCAGAACGGTAAACGTCGAGTTGTCCGACAGTTTCTTCTTGACCTCCGTCAGCACCGAACCGCTTTCGATGAACACGGTCGTATTACTGCTGTCGGCCGTTCCTTCCGCCGTCAGGCGGACTCTTGAAGGTCCGTCAATGTACAGGAACTTGTCGTCGTCCAATTGTACTTTGGCACTGCCGCTCTCTCCGGTCACGATCACGTCGCCGGATCTCAGTTCCGTGCCGCGTTCCGCGGTAATGCGATTCTCTCCGTGCTCTATGGTGATAGTGCCGTCGCATTCAACGAGAGACACTTTCCGACCGTCGGTTTTCTTTCCGCAACCGGCAAGCGCGACCGCCGAAACTGCAACGATTGCGACGATCAGAATCAAATTCCTGAGTGCATGTTTGCTTTTCATACCGGACCTCCTTCTTAAACTTATCGTAAAACGAAACTCTTCCCACATTGTATTATATCATACTCCATAAATGGAATGGTATGCAATTGTGTAGTGGGCTTTTATGCCATATGCATACTCTTTCACGCCGCTGTTCCTCCCTGTTCTTTCAACCTGTAAGCCACAGGACTCAAGTATCCAATACTTTTCCGTACCAGTCCACCATCAGTGCGTCAAATCTTCCCGCCTGTTTGATCGTTGACCGATGAATGCTTCTTTCTGCGAACGGCTATGATGAGCGCGACGCTGCCAAGGAGAAGCGCTCCGGCGATCAGAAGGATCCAAAGCAGAGGCCGGGCGTCTTTTGTTTCATCCGGAATAGGTTCGCTCTCGCTTTCGCTGCTTTCGATTTCACTGCTCTCGATTCCGCTGCTTTCTTCCATCGGTATTTCTGCCGTCCATTTCGCATATACGGTAACGTCTTCTGTCACTTCTTTGCTGAAGTCAAATGCATTCAGACATTCCTTCTCAGCGTACCATCCGTCGAAGATGAATTGCTCCTCCACAGGATCCGACGGGCAGGTCGCTTTGCCGCCTTCCGGCACTGTCTGATCGGCGGGCGCGGTACCGTGACCGTTGACGTCGAAAGTCACTTTGTATTCCGCAAGCGGAACGACTGTAATCGTTGCGGCCGCAGAGCCATCATTGAACCGAACCGTCAGCGTGTGCGTTCCGGCATCCAACGATTTCAGATAATCGGATGAAAGCCTGATGATGACGCTTCCGGATCCCGCTGAATAATCCCGGTCTCTTGTCAGCGCCTGATCGTTTTCACTCAATCCGAGGAATCGGCTGAAGGTTTCTTCATCATGCTCGCTTCTTTTCACGACAATGGTGATTGTGTCGTCGGAGCCCTGTTGATAAGCTGCTCCGTTACCCTCTGTCACCAGATATCTGATCTTCTTTTCTGCCGTGTATTCAGCCGTATAGACAACGTCTTTTGTCACGCTTTCAAGTTCCGGGCTCCAGCCTGCAAATGTATACGTATACTCTGCCGTCGGGGCTTTGGTCGGATCGGACGGTTTGACGATCTGATCCGCAGGGGTTCCGTAATCATAGGCAACGGCTTCCTTCAGGATCTTTCCGTCATCATCCTTAAACGTCACCTGATATTTAAGAGGACGGAAAACAGCCTTGATCTGAACGTCAGAAGTGCCGATCACGAATGCATGATCCTCCACTGTGACGTTGCCGGAGATCACCTGCCATTCTGTAAACTGCCACCCCTCCGCAGATGTCGCCGTCAGACGGACCGATGTTCCTGCTTTGCCGGAGTCGGGTGATGCAAGCGCAGTTCCATTGCCCTCAGCACTGACAAGAACCGCATAGAACTGCGTGGCCGCATCAATACGCAACGTCCCCGGGAAATACCGGATCTCATAATTGTGCGTTGCAGCGCCGTCCGGACCGATCTGTGCATCAAAGGCGGTGATCTCATACTCACCCACTTCTTTTCCCTGACCGTCAAGTACGACGCTCGTTACCGTGTCGCTGCCTTTCAGACCGTCCACAGTGATCACTTCTGCGATCTTTGCAGGATCCTCATAGACCGTATCGGCCTCACCCTGTGTCTTGTCATTATATACCTTGTTCTGGTCGTTGACTTTGACCGTGAGCACGGCACGAGCGATCTCCACTTTCGCGGTCTCACTGGCAACGGGCTCGCCTTCACTGCCGTCGCTTCGGAACGCTACTACCGTACAATAGTAATATGCGGTCCCTGCATTCGTATCAAAGGGGATCTCATACGAACCGGCATCTACCTCGTCGATCTCCTCCAGATCCGATCGATCCTCTTTGGTATAGCGATACCAATGATACACGAGTGTCCACTTCGGATCCGCCAACGCTTCTACCGACAGCGTATGACCCTTCTCTCCGTAAACAAACC
>JAEEIV010000074.1 GCA_016281555.1 Lachnospiraceae bacterium
CAGTTCGTTCGGAACTCCCCAGTCAAGGGCGCCGGCCGAGGACGGCGCCTGCCTACCCCGGCGGGAAGGCGCATTGACGCCGTAAACGAAGGACTGGATGCACTGCTTGACTTCCTTGTAGGAAAGGTTGTCCACTTTCACGAACGGCGCAAGATAGGTGTCAAAGGACGAGAACGCCTGGGCGCCGGCCCACTCGTTCTGCATGATGCCGAGGAAATTCACCATCTGATTGCAAAGGGTGGACAGATGGCTCGCCGGAGACGAACTGATCTTTCCGGGAACGCCGCCGAGGCCTTCCTGGATGAGCTGCTTTAACGACCAGCCCGCGCAGTAACCGGTCAGCATCGAAAGGTCGTGGAGGTGGATGTCCGCGTTCCGGTGGGCATTGCCGATCTCCTCGTCATAGACTTCGCTGAGCCAGTAGTTCGCCGTGATCGCGCCGGAGTTCGAAAGGATCAGACCGCCGACGGAATAGGTCACGGTGGAATTCTCCTTCACGCGCCAGTCGTTGATCTTCAGATAGTTGTCAACGATCTGCTTGTAGTCGACCAGCGTGGTCGAGAGATTACGGAAGCGCTCTCTCTGCTTTCTGTAAAGAATGTATGCCTTCGCGACTTCGTCATAGCCGGCGCGGATCAGAACCGACTCCACGGAGTCCTGGATCTTTTCGACCGTAATGACGCTGTCTTCGATCTTGTTTTCAAAATCCGCCGTCACTTTCAGACTTAAGAAGTCAATGACGTCCGGATGATACTGCATTTCACAGGCGTCAAACGCCTTTGTGATCGCGTCCGTGATCTTCGAAAGATCAAAATCCACGATTTTTCCGTCACGTTTTTCTACGCGGTACATGGTACTCCTCCTAAAACTCTTATAACTGTTTTTCTTTTTTTCGTGTCAAAACGCTCCCGACGTCCGGTTTTCGGGCACAAAAAAAGTGCGGCATTCCGAATCGCGGGAACAGATTCAATATACCGCACATTTAGTGCAATGTCAAGTGAAAAAGCACAAGATGTTGTGTTTTTCCGTTTTTCAGTTTTTTGTCTTTTTTTCCTTCAGACGCCCCTGAGCTCCGCTCCCGGAACGTACCGTTTCGCCTCGGCCAGCATCTCGTTCAGAATCGCTTTATCATGGGGATGGAAGCCGGTTCTGATGAGGTCCCCGGAGTCGACGAAGTTCTGGAGAAAGTACCGCCCGGCTCCTTGGATCCATTGTCCAATTTTTCCAATGTCCCCGACCTCATGGAGCTCTTTCACGACCGTCGTCCGGAACTCGAAGGGAACGCTGCCCGACAGCAGGAACGAGACGCTCTCCTCTATCTTTTCCACGTCGACGTCTTCCCGTCCGACGGTCATGGGATACTTCTCCTTCGAGTTCTTCACGTCCACGGCCACGTAGTCGAGAAGCCCGGCTCCGGCCAGTTCCTTCAGTTTCTCCGGAAAGCATCCGTTCGTGTCCAGTTTGATCGCGAACCCGAGTTCCCGCACTCTCTCGATAAACTGCCGGATGTCCGGCTGGAGCAGCGGCTCCCCGCCCGTGATCGCGAGTCCGTCCAGGATCCCCCGGCGTTTTTTCAGGAATTCCAGCACGTAATCCTCTTCGTAGCATTCAAAGTCCTGAAGACCGGTGACGAGCGGCGCGTTATGGCAGAACGGACACCGGAGGTTGCAGCCGCCGGTGAAGACGGTCGCCGCCGTGTGCTCCGGAAAATCCAGAAGCGTCAGTTTCTGCAGTCCGTAAACTTTCATTTTAATATCTCCTCAATGACCGTTTCGATCTCCTTGTGATGCCGTTCCATGTCCAGGGCAAGCGCGAGCTGGTTTCTCGCCCGGGCGAGATTGTGTCCCGGATAGGCGATCCTGAAATACGTGTCGCCCGACAGATGATCCGCGAGGAACCGCACCCCGCATTCCATCGTCGCGTCGAAAGGCGCGTACGGAAGGAGCCGGCGTTCGTTTTCGGTCAGCGTTTCCTTCACTTCCGAAAGAAAGCCTTCGGAAAACTGACGGAACCGGTCCGGGTCGAACCGCACCCGCGAGAGATCCTGCTCGTCTTCCGCCGCCGTATTGGCGAGGTACCGGATCGCGTCGCCGTAGTCAAACAGCAGGGTGCCGGGCATGACCGTGTCGAGATCGATCACCGCGACCGCCTCTTTCGTCTCCGGATCCATGATGACGTTATTGAACTTCGTGTCATTGTGCGTGACGCGGACCGGGATTTTTCCCGCCTTCGCCGTCTCGGACACCAAACAGGCCTTTTCCAGCCCTTTGACGAACAGAAGTAATTCCTTTCGAGCGGCCGCCGATCGTCCCGATAAATCCGCTTTTTCGGCCTTACAGAGGGCTTCGAAGCGGCTGAGCGTGTCGTGAAAGGCCGGAATCGTTTCATGAAGGCGTTTCCCGTCGAGATCCGAGAGCGCATTGACGAAGGATCCGAAGGCCCGGCCCGCGTTTGTTAAGATCACCGGATCGTCCGTTTTCTCATACGTCACGCCCGGCAATGCATCCGCGACCCGCCAGTATCCGCCGTCCGTATAGAAAAGCGCCGTTTGGTCGGAGGCATTCTCATAAAAGCGCACCGTCCCCTGCCCTTTCGATCGAAGGTGCTCCGTCACGAGACCGATGTTTTCCATGACCTCGTATGGGTTCCGGAACACGGAATGATTGATCTGCTGCGCAATGAACGCGCGTTCCTGTCCGTCATCCGCAAGAACCAGCCGGTACGTGCCGTTGATGTGTCCGTTCCCGAAAGGCTCAAAGGACTGCAGGCGGCCCTTTAAACGGAACGCACTGCAGATCGATTCAAACAGTTCCGCCGAGGGTTCGATTGTTCCGGAATTATCCATAGATCCGTTCCTCGTGGTGCACGAGTTTCTCTCCCTGATACACCAGTTTCATCGTGAAAAAGCCGACGTCTTTTTTCAGATAATCGAAAAAGAGCCGGTCACCCTCCCAGATCGGAAGTCGCTCCACTTCATCTTTCGGGACCCAGACGAGCTCGCCTTCCGGACATTCCGAGAGCATTTCTCCCGTGAAACCGTCCGCAGTGAAAAGGTGCATGTGCTCGCCCTCCCACTGATCCGAAATGAAGGTAATGACCGCGCGGTACCGGTAAGACGTCAGCGTCAGCCCGGTCTCCTCGAGCGTCTCCCGGAGAACGCACTCTTCGGGACTCTCCTCGCCTTCGAACTTGCCGCCGACGCCGACCCACTTCTCGTGGTTTAAGTCGTTCTCCTTCTTCACGCGGTGCTGCATCAGATAGCAGCCGTCCTTTTCAATATAGCAAAGACTGGTTTCCTTCATTCTCGGTACACTTGCTTCTTTCCCGGGTCGCAAGGGGCCGGCGTCACCGCCGGCCCATGCCTGTATCAGCTCGGTTTCTTTTACTTCGCTGCTTCCTCGGTGTAGATGATGCCTTCCGCCGTGCCGTCCGTGAAGATCACGTAGCCGGCCGCGTAGATCGTCATCGATGCGTTGATGTTCTTTAACGTCAATGCCGTCACGTCGTTCGCGCCCTGGCCGCTCGACACGTACTTGTACACGCCGTC
>JAEEIV010000075.1 GCA_016281555.1 Lachnospiraceae bacterium
GGAGGGGGACGTCCTCATGGTGATGAGGCGTTCCAGGACGAAGGGCTTGAACAGCTCCAGCGCCATCTCCCTGGGCAGGCCGCACTGGTGGAGCTTCAGCGCCGGGCCGACCACGATGACGGAACGGCCGGAATAGTCGACACGTTTGCCGAGCAGGTTCTGACGGAACCGGCCCTGCTTGCCCTTCAGCATGTCGGACAGGGACTTCAGCGCACGGTTGCCGGCACCGGTGACGGGACGGCCGCGGCGGCCGTTGTCAATGAGGGCGTCCACCGCTTCCTGAAGCATACGCTTCTCGTTCCGGACGATGATGTCCGGGGCGCTCTGCTCGATCATCTTTTCCAGACGGTTGTTCCGGTTGATGATCCGGCGGTACAGGTCGTTTAAGTCAGACGTTGCAAAACGACCGCCGTCGAGCTGGACCATCGGGCGGAGATCCGGCGGAATGACCGGGATCACGTCCATGATCATCCACTTCGGCTCGTTTCCGGACTGGATGAACGCATCCAGCACTTCGATCCGCTTCATGAGCTTGTTCTTCTTCGGGCCGTTCGCATCCAGCAGTTCTTCCTTCAGCGCTTCGACTTCCTCGGTCAGTTTCTGGGGCGTCAGGGCCGCCAGGAGTTCCTTGATCGCTTCGGCACCCATGCCGTAGCGGAACGCATCCGGACCTTCGTACTTTTCAAGGTTTTCGCCGAGTTCTTTCTCGCTCAGCACCTGCTTGTACTTCAGTTCCGTATCCTTCGGATCCAGCACGACGTACTTTCCGAGATAAAGCACGTGCTCCAGTTCGCGGGTGCTCATGTCGAGCGTCAGCGCGATCCGGCTCGGGATGCCCTTGAAATACCAGATGTGGGAAACCGGAGAAGCCAGTTCAATGTGGCCCATCCGCTCACGACGGACGGAAGCTTTCGTGACTTCGACGCCGCAGCGGTCGCAGATCACGCCCTTGTAACGCACCTTCTTGTACTTGCCGCAATGGCACTCCCAGTCTTTCTGGGGCCCGAAGATCCGTTCGCAGAACAGACCGTCCTTCTCGGGTTTTAAGGTTCTGTAATTGATGGTTTCCGGCTTCGTGACGACGCCGTGCGACCATTCTCTGATCTTTTCAGGTGAAGCGAGGCCGATCCTGATATAATCAAAGGACAACGGCTCATAGGTTTCTTTTTTCATCTCTGCCATGGTTGCTTCTCCTTCTTAGTCATTTGATTCGTCAGAACCCTTGTTCTCATCTTCGGATTCTTCCGCATATTCCAGCTGACCGTTTCTGAACTTCTGCGTCGAATAGCCGTAGGATGCCATCTCCGAACGATCCGCCTGCTTGGCCGACATCGCGTTCATGATGGCGTTCAGGTTCGTGTTCACGTCATCGAGATTCTCATTGATCGTGACTTCCTTATTGTCTTCATTGAGGAGACGGACGTCAAGCGCAAGCGCTTTCAGTTCGTTTAAGAGCACCTTGAAGGATTCCGGAAGACCGGCCTTCGGGATGTTCTCGCCCTTAATGATGGCTTCGTAAGTCTTGACACGGCCGATGACGTCGTCGGACTTCACGGTCAGGATCTCCTGCAGCGTGTAGCATGCACCGTACGCTTCGAGCGCCCAGACTTCCATTTCACCGAAACGCTGACCGCCGAACTGCGCCTTGCCGCCGAGCGGCTGCTGGGTGACGAGGGAGTACGGGCCCGTGGACCGCGCATGGATCTTATCGTCGACCAGATGATGCAGCTTCAGGTAGTGCATGTGTCCGATGGTGACCGGGGAATCGAAAAACTCGCCCGTCCGGCCGTCGCGGAGGCGGACCTTGCCGTCTCTCGAGATCGGAACGCCTCTCCAGAGCTCTCTGTGCTCGAGATGCTCGCCGAGGTAGGTCATCACTTCTTCGGAAAGCGTATCCTTATACTTCTTCTGGAACTCTTCCCAGCCTTCCGTCTTCCATCTGTCGTCCTCGTCCGGACCCATGTTGACGTAGTCATTGGCGATCTCGAGCATGTCTCCGATGTCCTTCTCGTTCGCGCCGTCGAAGATCGGGGTCGCGACGTCGAAGCCGAGCACCTTCGCTGCCAGCGAAAGGTGCGTCTCGAGGATCTGTCCGATGTTCATTCGGGACGGAACGCCGAGCGGATTCAGAACGATGTCGAGCGGACGGCCGTTCGGCAGGAACGGCATGTCTTCGACCGGAAGCACGCGGGACACGACGCCCTTGTTTCCGTGACGGCCCGCCATCTTATCGCCGACGGAGATCTTTCTCTTCTGGGCAATGTAGATCCGTACCGACTTGGTCACGCCGGGGGGCAGTTCTTCATTGTTCTGACGGGTGAAGACCTTCGCATCCACCACGGTACCGTACGCGCCGTGCGGCAGTTTCAGGGAGGTGTCACGGACTTCCCGCGCCTTGTCGCCGAAGATAGCTCGAAGGAGCCGCTCTTCCGCGTTCATCTCGGTCTCGCCCTTCGGCGTGACCTTACCGACCAGGATGTCGCCCGCACGGACTTCCGCACCGATGCGGATGATGCCGTTCTCGTCCAGATCTTTCCGGGCAGCGTCGCCGACACCGGGCACTTCTCTCGTGATCTCTTCCGGTCCGAGCTTCGTGTCACGCGCCTCGACTTCATACTCTTCGATGTGGATCGAAGTATAGACGTCATCCTGCACGAGACGTTCCGAAAGCAGGACCGCGTCTTCGTAGTTGTATCCTTCCCACGTCATGAATCCGATGAGCGGGTTCTTGCCGAGGGAGATCTCGCCGTTTGCCGTGGACGGACCGTCGGCAATGACCTGTCCTCCGCGGACCTTCTCGCCCTTCTTCACGATCGGGCGCTGATTGTACGAGTTGGACTGGTTCGACCGGGCAAACTTCGTCAGCTTGTAGGTGACGAGATTGCCGTCCTTCTGGCGGATCACGATCTCATCCGCCGAAGCGTACTCGACCACGCCGTCTTCCTTCGCAACGACCGAAACACCCGAGTCGATCGCCACCTTATCGGCGAGACCGGTGTCCACGACCGGCGGTTCGGTCAGCATGAGCGGAACGGCCTGACGCTGCATATTCGAGCCCATCAGGGCACGGTTCGCGTCGTCGTTCTCCAGGAACGGGATCATGGACGTCGCCAGCGAGAAGACCATCTTCGGAGAAACGTCCATCAGATCGATCCGTTTCTTGTCGTATTCGGCAATTTCCTCGCGGAACCGTCCGGAAACGAGGTCACGGACAAAATGTCCGGTTTCGTCGAGCGGCGTATTTGCCTGCGCCACGATGAAATCGTCTTCCTCGTCCGCCGCCAGATACGTCACTTCATCCGTAACGAACGGGTTTTCCGGATCCGACTTGTCGACCTTGCGGTACGGCGCCTCGATGAATCCGTACTGGTTCACGCGGGCATAGGTGGCCAGCGAGTTGATCAGACCGATGTTCGGGCCTTCGGGCGTCTCGATCGGGCACATCCGGCCGTAATGCGTGTAATGAATGTCTCGGACTTCGAAGCCCGCTCTTTCTCTCGAAAGACCGCCCGGGCCGAGAGCCGAAAGACGTCTCTTGTGCGTCAGTTCGGACAGGGGGTTGTTCTGATCCATGAACTGCGACAGCTGGGAGGATCCGAAGAATTCCTTGACCGCCGCGGTCACGGGCTTGATGTTGATCAGGGACTGCGGCGTCACACCGTCGAGATCCTGCGTCATCATGCGCTCCTTCACGACACGCTCCATCCGGGACATGCCGATCCGGTACTGATTCTGAAGCAGTTCGCCGACCGCACGGATCCGGCGGTTCCCCAGATGGTCAATGTCGTCCGTGGTGCCGATACCGTAATCCAGACCGAGCAGATAGTTGATGGAGGCAAGGATCTCTTCCGGAACGATATGCATCGGAATGAGGGCTTCCTTCTTCGTTCCGTTGTCTTCCTTGATCTCATGATGCAGACGGCGGCGGATCTCCTTTTTCATGTCCTCTTCGCTGAGGTTCATGCCCAGGATCTCCTCCAGCACCGGCAGGTACACCATTTCCTTGATGCCGGCTTCTTCCGGAGCAAACGGAAGGTATCCGTCCGCTTCGACCATCTGGCTGGAAAGGGCCTTGAAGCAATGACCGTTCGCATCCAGATAAACGGCTTTGATGCCGGTGTTCTGGATCCTCTGGCCGTCTTCTCTCGTCAGGACCGTGCCCGCTTTGATCACTTCGACCTCGCCCGTTTCCGGATTCGGAACTTCGACGTCTTCCGCCAGGGTCTGGCCGGCCAGACGGTACTTGAAGTTCAGCTTCTTATTAAACTTATAGCGGCCGACGTGACCGAGGTCATATCTGCGCGATTCGAAGAGCATGCCGTTGATCAATGTTTCGGCGGGTTCGAGTGTCGGCGGCTCACCGGGACGGATCTTCTTATAGAGTTCCAGCATACCGTCGGAATAGCTCTTCGCCTTATCCTTGCCCAGCGTGGCGATCAGTCTCGGCTCTTCGCCGAAGAGTTCCGTGATCGCTTCGTTCGTTCCGTAGCCGAGGGCACGGATCAGCACCGTGACCGGCACCTTGCCGACACGGTCCACGCGGACGAAGAAGATGTCGTTATTGTCCGTTTCATACTCCAGCCATGCGCCGCGGTAAGGAATGATCTGGCAGGAAAGATTCTCTCTGCCGAACTTATCGCTCGTATTGCTGAAATAGATGCCGGGAGAACGTACGATCTGACTGACAATGACACGCTCCGCGCCATTGATCACGAAAGAGCCGTTGTCCGTCATCAGCGGAAGATCGCCCATGTAGATCTCGTGGTCTCTGATCTCACCGTTTTCCGGCGTCGTGTTCTTCAGACGGACCGTGACCTTGAGCGGTGCGGAATACGTGGCGTCACGTTCCTTGCACTCTTCGATCGTATACTTGGCCTCGTCCTTGCAGAGCCGGTAATCGATGAACTCCAGCTTGAAGTGCGAAAAGCTCTCCCCGATGGGAGAAATGTCTTCGAACACTTCTCGTAAGCCCTCGTTCAGAAACCACTCATAGGAACTGCGCTGCAGTTCAATGAGGTTGGGCATCTCCAGCACGTCTCTCTGGGTTCCGAAACTCATCCGGGTGTTTTTTCCGGACTGGATCGGATGGATCCTGTTTTTGTTCATTCGTGCACTCCTCTTCTGCTTTTTTTCAAAAAAAGTTTCAAAAAATTTTTCAAAAAAGCGGTCTTTTTCGCCCAAAACAGGCCGAAAAAGGGCATAAACGTCCCTAAACCGCCATAATAGAGCACTTACCAAAATATCACACTCTTTTCCAGATGTCAAACACTTTTTCAAAAAATGTTTTTTCTCTTTGACAAACAGGTTTCTTTTTGCTATACTACCTTTTGCAATTTGATCGCATCGGGGCGTGGCTCAGTTTGGTAGAGCGCTTGAATGGGGTTCAAGAGGCCGCAAGTTCGATTCTTGTCGCTCCGAGGAAAAAACGAGGAAACACAATGTTTCCTCGTTTTTTGTTGACTTCTATTCTTTAGAAAGCCAGGGCCGCCGGAGTTTCTTCCCGCGGCTCCGCCCGGGATCCTGATCGACTGGTCAATTGATGTCTTCGTAAACCAGCGGAAACTCCGCGACGACGAAGGTTTCTCCGGTGGCAATGAGTGATTTCAGCGCCACTTGATAAGTGCGTCCTTCTTTTACGACCTCCCGGAGATCTGAAAGAAGCGGCACTGCGGAAGATGCCGGGTAATTCCGGTCGGTTCCAGCTACTTGTTCGCGAGATTCAGTCATGGTGACCTTCCGGTAAACGACTGTCCCGCTTTCGCTCGTCACGGTAAACTCCAGCTTGGCCAACCGGTAATTGGAAACAATGTGTGCATTCCGAAGATCGGAAAGACTGTTGATCGCTCGGTCCGCTTTCGACTCGCCTTTCACATAGCCGGTCCAATTCGCCAGTTCTTTGGGGCGAACCGCAATAAAATCGTTTTCTTTCAACTTTGTAAAGGTATAAGACTCACCGATCCGGCCGCGGACCATGCGCACCTGGCCATCGACCTTGTACTTATAATCCTTCGTCCACTGATCAATGATGGTCAACTTGCTTTGATCCGGGTCAATGCTGCCGTCGGGGCGATAAACGACCTCCGGTGCCGTAAGACACATCATGGCGTGGCCGGTGCTGGTATCTACGCCGATACTTAAGAATACATCCGCGGGCTTCGAGAGCGCATAGGCGCGATAGAGCACCTGCTCGTCCGTGCGGTTTATCACACTCGGCGTATCAACGACGCCGGATTGCCAGCGGTCTTTGATGTTCGGCAATTCCACTTCCCCGATGGCCTGATAGCCGTGAGATTGAGTGACATAAAAAGTGGATGTGGCGGAAACGCCGGGACAGACCGAAGCCACTGCCCAGTTTACAGCTGCCGCGCAGGAGTTGCCGAAGCACGTGTTGATGTTCGAAAAATCAAGACCGTGCATCACGCCGTTCGAATAATCATAATACTCCAGAACCTGCAAGACCCCCCGGGCACCGCCGGAATACGGCATGCCGCCGAACACCATCGTCGCAGGAAAGTCGTTGACGCGCAACTTCCCGGTACTGGTCTGATCATACATAAGATGCGCGTCCTCTGCCGGTGTCCACGGAAATGTGGCATTGTCCATCATGGCCTTGAGGATCATAGCCCGGGCATCCTCTTCCGTCGCGTTCTCGGACAGCACGTACATCGGCTGCTCTGTCAGATGATTCGGAACTTCCGTATGAATGAGGGGCCGCTCGTAATTATAGTATTCCTTAATGACGTCGACTTCGTCGGAATAATCCTTTGCAGCCTGTCCGGATCCTTTTTCGGTTTCCGCAGCGCCGCTTTCATCGTTTTCACTCCCGGTGTCCGGTTCGGTTGCCGAAGTGGTGTTTCCGGCGCTTTCTTCAGCGCCTCCGCCGTTATTCTGACAAGCGGAGCATAAGGCAGCAACGAGCAGAAGAAGGGACAGAAGAATGATCACGGGTACGGCACGATATGCCTTGGATCCTGATTCTTTCACATGTTTCGTTTTGACCTTTTGCTTCATCGTTCTTTACTCCTTTTCTGTCACGCGATACGGATAGACCGTCGTATCATCCGGGTCATCTGACGCGAAGGTCCCGGTCGAAAGCTCCGAATTCGAGTCGATCATTGCAGCCTGCGGCTCTAAGGCGAAGATACCGGCTTTGATTGCGACCGCTCCGCCGTTGCTCGCAGTCGCGCTCAACTTACCGCCGACCGCGCCGCCGTTAATGTGCACAGTTCCACGATAAGCCGTGATCCGTCCGCCGACGCGGCCGCCGTTCAGCGTGATCGTCGCGCCCGCTCTGACGTTCTGCAGATCCATCGTGATGACACCGCCGTTCACAGTGACCACGCCCGTTTCACTGCCCGTATTGATGGAGTAGTTGCCGGTCTCAACGCCCTGATCGAGTCCCTTGCCGCCGATGACGCCGCCGTCCATGACGAACGTCCCGTTGACCGAAATGTTATAACCGTTCGATTTTGCAAAACCGGCTTCCACGGTTCCGCCCGTCATATGGAGGGTGGCGTTCTCGTTCACGAAGATGTTGCCGCCGGTGGATTTCCGCGAAATCCCCTGGCGGATGATGCCGCCTTCGACGTTTAAGGTAGCTTTCGAGTTAAGATAGATATTTCCGCCCTGATTCGTCAGCGCGACGCCGCCTTCGATCCGGACGCCGTCCCCGATCGTCAGTGTACGTGCACCTTTGATCATGATGTTGCCGCCCTGCTGCGCTTCGCCGCCGAGGATCTCGGTTTTGCCTTCGAACACCACCTCCGGACTTCCGGAAAGGTAAATGTTTCCTCCGAGACCCACGTCCGTACCGGAAACCGTGGCCCGGCCGCCGGAGATCTTCGTGTCGATGAGGTATAAAGGACCGCCGGCCCAGATCGCGCCGCCGTTCTTCTTCGCCGATCCGCCCTTGACCGTGCAGCCGTTGAGATAGACGGACGAGTCCGCCTTTTCGGCGAAAATGACGCCGCCGTTGGTGTTCTCATGGGCCGAGGCATCGAGCGTGATCCCGTAACACGTAAGCGTGGACAATATGCCCATGGAGAAGATCCCGCCGCTGATTCCGGAGGAAGTCGCGACGTTCTGAATGATTCCGCCGCCCTGACAGTCGCAAATGGTCAATTCCACGTTCTCTTCGAACCGGATCGCGCGTCCTTCCCTCGTGCTCGTCACCGTATGTCCGTTCAGGCAGATATAGACACCGCTCACGTTCTGGTAGAGCTGCTCTGCGCTCATCGTGACGTCATTCGCGAGGTACCAGTGTCCCGCCGTCACGGGCAGGGAATCCGTTCCCGTCCACGCAGTCCAGCCAACCGTCTCGTGCGTATGTCCGTCATAGTCATCCGTCCCGCAAATACAGTGCTTATGGCTGTTTACCGTCACGGTGTACGGATAGACCGTCGTGTCATCCGGATCATCCGACGAGAAGGTCCCGGTCGTAAGTTCTGAATCCGGATCGATCATGGAAGCGAGAGGCTCCAGGACGAACACACCGCCCATAATCTTGATCGCACCGCCGGTACTCTCCGTCGCGTTTAACTTTCCGCCGAACGCACCGCCGGTAATGTAAATGGTTCCACGGTAAGCCGTGATCCGTCCGCCGACGCGGCCGCCGTTCACGGTGATGCTCGCGCCTGCTCTGACGTTCTGCAGATCCATCGTGATGACGCCGCCGTTCACGGTGACCATGCCCTTTTCGTCACTCGTATTGATCGAGTAATTGCCGGCCTCAACGCCCTGATCGAGTCCCTTGCCGCCGACGATGCCGCCATCCATGATGAACGCCCCGGCGGTCTGAATGTTGTAACCGTTCGATTTTGCAAAGCCGGCTTCCACGGTTCCGCCCGTCATATGGAGGGTGGCATCCTCGCTCACGAAGATGTTGCCGCCGCCGGAATTCCTCGCAATGCCCTGGCGGATGATACCGCCTTCGACGTTTAAGGTCGCTTTCGAGTTGAGATAGATATTTCCGCCCTGATTTGTGAGCGCAATGCCGCCTTCGATCCGGACGCCGTCCGCGATCGTAAGCTTTCGGGCGCCCTTGATCATAATGTTGCCGCCCTGCTGCGCTTCGCCGCCGGTGATCTCGGTCGTGCCTGCGATCACCACTTCCGGACTTCCGGAAAGGTACACATTGCCGCCGAGACCGGTATCCGTTCCTTCCGCCGTAGCCCGGCCGCCGGAGATCTTCGTGTTCAGGATGTACAAAGGACCGCCCGCCCAGATCGCGCCGCCGTTTTTCCTCACTGATCCGCCGCGGATCGTGCAGCCGTCGAGATAGACGGATGCGTCCGCCTGCTCGGCGAAAATGACGCTGCCGTTGTTGCATTCCTGCGCTGAAGCATCGAGCGTGATCCCGTAGAACGCGAGCGTGGACGACTTGGCGACGGAGAAGACTCCGCCGCTGCTTCCGGAAGTGGCCGCGACGTTCTGAATGATTCCGCCGCCCTGACAGTCGGAAATGACCATTTCCACATTCTCTTCTATCCGGATCGCGCGGCCCTCCCTCGTGCTCGTCACCGTATGCCCGTTCAGGCAGATGTAGACGCCGCTCACATTCTGATAGATCTGCTCCGCGCTCATCGTAACGTCATTCTTCAGGTACCAGTGGCCCGCGGTCTTGGGCAGGGAATCCGTCTTCGTCCACGCGTCCCATTCCGCAGTTTCGTGCGTATGCCCGTCGAAGGTATCCGTCCCGCAAGCACAGTGCTTATGGTTGTCTGACAGCTTCAGCGCGTCGCCGGCTTTCACGACGAAGTATTCTCCGTCGGCATGGACAAAGAGATTCTCCGAATTTTCTTCATAATTCGTCGTGAATGCGCCGTTCGCGCTCATCCGGACGGAGATCGGATGATCGGAAGTCAGGCCGTCCAGCGTAATTTTTCCGTTGTTGAGATAGAGATCTGTCATGCCGTCGGCAATGTTTTCGAAACTGATCCGGCCCTTCAGCGTGAGATTGCCTTTCTCTTCCACGTTAATGATGTCACGGTTCTGAAGACCGGCACCACCCCTGATGGTCACGTTCTCAAGCAGCATATCTCCATTGACCACTGATATGACGCCGCCGGCAAGTGCCGCTTCGCCGCCGATGATCACCGCGTCATGGATCTCCATCTTATGGCCGCCCTGCAGGAAGAACGCGGAAGCGCTTCTCGGTGTTTTGACCCGGGATGCATCATAGGTCCCTCCAAAGATCTTAAAGTCGCCGTTCCGGTCCCACCCAATGAGACCTGCGCTGCCGCCTTCAGGATCCTGATATGCGCCCGCCTTGATCGTACTGCCCGCTACGGAACCGATGATCGTCAGAGATGAACCTGCCCCGAAAGCAGATACAGCACGGGCGGTATCCGGACCCGTCACCGTAAAGCCGTTCAGGCAAAGGACGACGTTCTGATTCTCGGCAGGTCCGGTCTGTCCGGTCAGCGTCACATTGCCGCAGAGATAATAATGTCCGGTCTCTGTCGGAAGGCTCGACTCCGCTGTCCATGGCGTCCATTCGACGGATTTTCCGCAGTCCGGACAGTTGTGGCTGTCTTTATGGGCAATGACCTGATAACTGCGGCCGACAACATAAACCAAGGCTGCCTGGTCGTTTTCATTCAATATGATGTGCACCACGTCACCCACGCGGAGCGTCGTCGGTTCACCGACGCGATGCCCTTCTTCTCCGTCGTAGAAGCCGCTCACGTTGTAGATCTTCGCATCCGCGGCAAGCGTCTCATTATTAACTTTTAAATAATCCGAAGATTTGGGATCATTTACTTTCTTCGTCTGCACCCGTTTTCCGTTGATCGAAATAACGTCGAACCAGCTGGAACTCGATCCGCCGTATCCTTTGAGTGCGGAAGTGCCGACCACCTTTGTGATCGTGACGCCGTCGGGCGCCAGCACGATCCCCGTCACATGAGCCTTGTAAGAATCGATCTTCGACGCGAGTGCAATGTCTTTCGTGCGGACTTCCTTCAGCTCGCCGTTCACCGACACTTCAAAGGTATAATATCCTTCCGCATTCGGTGTGCGTTTCGTTTGTCCGGACGTACTGTCGTACTTTCTCGTCACGTTCCAGATAACGTCGCCGACGATCGGCCGGCTTACGATATAGACAAGCCGGGCGCGTCCGTAAGCGTCTTTGATGCAGTGGATCCGGTCACCGATGAGGACCGTGGACGGCTCGCCGGAATAGGCATTATGATTCGTGCTTACATTGTAGATCTTGACGTCCGGCGCGAACTCCACCTCGGCCACCTGGCCGTGATCCGCTCCCGAAGCATTCTTCCTCGCTCTCAGTTTGGTCCCTTGCGCGTTGGTAAAGGCCTCTACGTCAAACCAGGACGCAAGCGACCCATAGTTTCCGACAAGCTGCGTGACAGCCGGTTTATAGACTTTTTCAATGATGTCGCCGTTTAACTTAAGCCCGACGAGACGGACCGAGACCACGTCGATCGCGTCGGCGATCGTCTTGTCTTTCGTCCGAACGGTGACCTGTTTCCCGCCGGTTGCCATGACAAACGAATAGTAACCGGAAGCGTCCGGTGTCCGTTTCGATGTCTTGGTCGTACTGTCATACTGTCTTTCCACGTTCCAATACGTAGGCGAGTCAAATCGCCGCGTTACGACGAAAACCACCACTGCCTTTTCGTCGGCATTCACGATCACGTGGACCCGATCATAAAGACGGAGGTCCGTATATTCGCCCGGGTGATCGTCGTACGAAGAAGAAACGTTGATGACCTGACACTCGTCTGACATCTCGACCGTTTCTTCCTGACCGTGATCCGCACCGCTTGCCGTTTTCTTCGAGAAAAACACGGTCCCTTCCTCGTTTTCAAAACGAAGCACGTCATACCAGCTCGCGACACCCTTTCCGCCGAACGGCGTATGGCATCTGGTCACGCTCATCAGGTATCCTTTTTTGTCAAAGGTCGCCGCGAAACATCTTGAAGCATAGGAATCGATCTTCTTCACAAGATCCCTGTTTTTCGTTTTGATGATCATTTCCCCGCCATCATGATAGACCTTCATCTCATAGACGCCGTCCTCGTTCGGCTCGCGGGTCGTGTTCAAGATTGCGGTGTCCCACATCCGATCCACGTTCCAGTAAACCATGTCTCTCGGCTCGGGTCCTGCAGTGACGAGATAAACGAACAATTCAGGTTGATCGGAAATGTATTTATTCTCCCAGACCGTAAGTTTTCTCCCTCGTTCAATCTCAACTTCCGGGGCTGGATTCTCGAAGTTTTCCGTGTCATAAATATGCCAGGGTTCAGTAAGCGGAACCGTAACGGTGAACGCATCCAATTCTCTCGAACTGTTTACAATGATCTTCCCTTCTTCCGGAAGGAATTCTTCGACGTATCCCTCTCCCAGAGCTACCTGATAACCGTACTTTTCCGCTTTTTCCGCATTCAGGATCCTGCCGTCCTCATCGGCGGTCACGACCAGAAACTCGCGGGAGTCAATAAAGTTCACGATCCGGATCTCCGACGTCGTATAGTCTTTCTGGACGCCGTCGACCGAAAGCAGAAAATGCCAAAGACCGTCTTCCTCTTTTTCACGGGAAGAAAGGCCTCCTTCGGAGCCCCCCGTATAATACTGGTAATCCACATTATACCAGAGGGACGGGATTTCTCCCGGTCTGGGTTCTTCCGTCGAGTCAGCTTCTGTTTCCGTTTCGCTCACGTGCTCCGTTTCAGAAACCGAAGACTCCTGAGGATCCGTTTTTTTCGGAATCAGGAGGATGAGCAGCACAGCAGCGACGATGACTGCCGCACCCGCTGCAGCGAGGATCCACCATTTTTTCGATCGTTCTTTACCTTCCATGTCATGCTCCTTTAAAACCTAAAAACCTGAGTCGCACTGTTGAAACGCAAATCAACTTTTCGATCTTTTCATCGGAAATTCCGAAACCGTAAACCATTCACCTGTCGCGATGAGTGATTTCAGTCTTGCTGTATAACACTGTCCTTCGGTCAGGACAGCCTTCAGTTCACTTTCTTCGGGGATCGCCGCTTCCACCGGATAATTCCGGTCATTGCCCAAAGGATAATCGCCAATCGAGGTCCGGACGTATTTCCGGAACACCTGTTGGTCTTGCGCGTCTGTCAAAGTAAATTCCAAGGCGGCAAGCCGGTAGTTGGAAATCACCCGGGCTTTGGAAAGAGTTTCCAGAGAGTCGGCATTCCGATCCAATTCGGAACAGCCTTTCACGTACCCCTTCCAATCGGCGAACTCAACGGCGCGCATGGGAATGAAATCCCTCTCCCGAAGCTTTGCAAGCGAGTAGCGCTTCCCGATGCGCCCGCGGACCTGATATTCCGTTCCGTTGATTTCGAGCGGGTATTCTTTCGCCCACTGATCGATGATCGACGCGAAACTCTCCTCCGGATCAATGGATCCGTCCGGCCGGTAAGCAACTTCGCACGGCGCATAGCACATCATGCAGTGGTTTCCGAGCTTGTCGGAACCCCTGGTCAGGAGGAGGTCGGCCGGTTTCATTTCCGTATATGCACGGTAAAGGGTCTCCTCATCCATCGACTCCACCAATTGTTTCGTATCATCTCCGCCGGTCACCCATTTGTCGAGGCCTTCCGGAAGCCGGATGCCGCCGAGCGGCTGGAATCCATAGTTCGGCGCTACATAATTGGTAAATGTGGCCTTGTTGCTTCGCACGACGGACGCCAGCGCCCAGGTCGCCGCCGACGCGCAGGTATTTCCGAACATTGGAGAAATGTTCTCATAGTCCAGGCCGCGCATCCGGCCGTCTGAAAAATCATAGTATTCCAATGCCTGGAGGATCCCCATGTGGGCGCCGCAGTACGGCATGCCGCCGTAGCACCCCTCCGGAGAAAAAGTGTTCCGTCTCACTTTTTCCCCTTGCGGATAGGTGAGCTCGGCTGTTTTGTCCGGCGCCCACGGAAATGTCAATGAATCATACATTACCTTCACTGCCATTGCCCTGGCTTCATCCTCCGTCGCATCCAAAGGAAGAGTGTATACCGGTGCCTTGTCAAGATGTCCCTTGACCGGAGACAGGGTCTTTTCGGTCATTTTTTCCATGCTCATTTCTGAACTCCCCTCAATCCGCCTTCGGACCCGGTCGAAACCGGGTCCGTGCCTTTGAGACTGTTTAACAGTCCCCTGTTTCCGTCTTAGAAATCACAAATAGAACAACTGCCGAAAGCGCTTACTTCGCAGCCTCTTCCGTATAGATGATGCCTTCCGCCGTGCCGTCCGTGAAGATCACGTAACCGGCCGCGTAGATCGTCATCGATGCGTTGATGTTCTTTAACGTCAATGCCGTCACGTCGTTCGCGCCCTGGCCGCTCGACACGTACTTGTACACGCCGTCCGCGCCGTAGGTGAGTCCTGCCGCCGTTCCGAACAGGATGCCCTGCTCCTTCACCGTATAGCCCTCAGGAATGCTCCGGAGCGCCTCGAAGTACAGCGTCGTTCCGTCGCGTCTCGCCGTGATCATCGTCACCGTCGGTTCTGCCGCGGTATATGCGCTGTCGCCGTACACTGCGTAGATCGTCGTGTTCTCACGGTACCGGACGTTCGTCGACGCCGCCGTCGAAAGCACGTTTCCTAAAGCATCCGCATAGTACCGGAACGTCTTCGCTCCGTTCTCCGCGTTCAGGACCACGGAGTCATTGACGTTCACGTTCTCGAAGAGCTGATCGCCCGCCGCGTATGCCGTCCAGGTGTCCGGCGTGCCGGTCGCGCCCTCTTCGACGCCCGTCACCGTCAGCGTGTACGTGGCCGCGTCGTCCGCGTCATAGGTCGCGTTCACGTTTGCCGTCAGGGCCGTTCCGATCTTCGCCGTGAGCTCCGCCACCGTCGTTACGACCGTGCCGCCCACCGTCCAGCGTCCGTTCTTCTTGCCCGTCACCGCCGGGACCGTTGCAAAGTCCGCATCCGTCAGCTTGTTCTCTGCCGTGTCGGAGATCACTCTCGCCTTGTAGACCTGCTTGGTCGCCGTATAGAAGATGACGAGCGGCTCAGTGGCGCTTGCGACGTTCGCGGTCAGTTCCGTGTCGCCGCTCACCGTGAAGGTGTATACCGCGTCACGGCTCATCAGCTTGCCGCCGCCGTTGACCCAGCCTTCGAACGTGCCCGTGCCCGTGTAGCTTACCGTGACGTCCGTGCCGACCGCGTACTTCGTTCCGACAGTCGTTCCGCTGATCGTGTAATCGCTCGTTCCTTTCACCGTCACCGCAAAGCCGGTGGAAGGACCGTATTCGTAGAGCGCTTCGATCGTCTTCGCTGCCGTCGCCGTTCCGGTGTAGGTCTCGTCCGTGCTAAGTTCCGTCGTGCCTTCGTACCAGCCGAGGAGCCGGTATCCGGTCACTGCGGGAGCCGTCAGGGTGTAGGATGCGTTCTTCTTCACAGGACCGCCGCCCGTGACTGCCGCAACAGGCATGTCGCCGAGCTTGACGCGGGACGTGGTTTCAATGATCACGCCTTCCGCCACTTCGTACTTATATTCGGTCGTATCCGCCGTATCCGGGTTCGAGTACGTGCCCGGGATCTTCATCAGTCCTTCCTTCACGAGCGACGTCGGGGGCTCCACCGCATAGAAGCCACCGCTGAGTTCCGCGGTACAATTGGCCGGCGTCGGATAATAAACCGACTGGATGTATCCGCCGGTGACCTGAACACTCGTATCCGCGGCGACGCTGCCGCCACATCCGAGATAGCCGGAGACGCGTCCGCCGGAAACGGTGATGAGACCCTTGTAACAGGAGAGTGCCGCCGCCGTTCCGCCGGTCATTTCAATAAGGCTATCCTTGACAACGACCTGAGTGGACTCTTCGCCCGTGCCCACCGTACCGCCGGAGATGTAGATCTTGCCGGTCGCAGCCTGGGTCGCGACGTTATTGCCCAACGTCTTATCGGAGTCCGATACTTGTCCTTTTCCACCGATAAATGCCGTACCGCTCACGTTCAGCGTGCCGTTCACGGAAATGTTATAGCCGTTGCCGCTGTTCCTGTCCGCGTTCTTCACATAACCGTCCGAGATCGTGCCGCCGCTCATATTCAGCGTTGTCTTGCTATCCACATGGAAGTTCCCGCCGATTCCCCACGCGCTGGAGGTGGAGCCGTGTGAAATAACCTTGCCGCCCGTCACCGTGCCGCCGGTCATCGTAAATGAAACATTCGTGTCTCCCATGTGAACGTTACCGCCGGAGTTACCGACGCCTGTGCCTTCCGCGGTTCCGTTTGAGATCGTGCCGCCGCTCATGGTCACGGTGGAATTGGTATAGAACACGACGATGTTTCCGCCCTTGTTGGCCGCGCGTCCGTTCGTGATGGTGCCGGATTCAATGATGAGCTTTCCGGGCGCAGACGCGTTGCCTCCGACGTAAATATTTCCGCCTGAGCCTGAAGTCGCACGTCCGCCGTCGATCACTGCGCCGCTCACTGTGACCTTCGGGCCGCGCGCGTCCGAGGGAACCGTAGAACTCACGCTGATCTGCATATAGATGCTGCCGCCCGTCGGAGCCGTGCCGCCGGTGATGTTCGTACCGCTTCCGAGCGTCAGTTCCGCACCATAGTTCGTGCCTTTTACGAGGAAGTTGCCACCCTTCGCCGTCGCGGTTCCGCCGGAAACCGTACTATTCGTGACCGTCACCGTCACACCGGAATCCAATGAGAAGTTTCCGCCCGTCGATGCCGTTCCGCCGGTGACCGTCACTCCGTCAATAGTGAAAGTCCTGCCGGAAGTCGTCAGATAAATGTTGCCGCCGTCCTGCGTGGAAGAACCGTTCAGGACCTGAACGCCGGAGCCGATCGTTGCGTTACAGTAAAGCGCCAGGTTGCCGCCGGCCGCCCAAGCGGTTCCGCCGTTCACCACACCGTCTTCCACGACGGTCGAGCCACTCAGTGAAACCGACGTCGCTCCGGAGTTTGCGAAGATGTTTCCGCCGCAGGCATACTTTTTCGAGGCAGTATCCAGCGCCTGGCCTTCTGAAATCGTGGAATCCTCAATGCTGAGTGTTCCATATTCCATATAAATGTTCCCGCCGCGGGGATGTGCTGCCGCGGAGGCCGAATCGTTCTTCGCGATGCCGCCGGTGATCACGGCATCTTTGATCGTATGTTTTCCGTTTCCGATGAAGATGTTTCCGCCGCGCTCCGCCTGACCGCCGGAAATCGTGCCGCCGGTGATCTTAAGAAGCGGTCTGTAATCAGTTTCATCCGTCACGCCGCTCGGAAGTTCTCTCGACGCCGCAGCGTTGACGTAAATGTTTCCGCCGACATAGTTTCGCCCTGTGTCCGCGGTGTCATTGCCGAGTCTCGAACCGCCGGAGACCGTGCCGCCCTGCATGTAGAAGGAGCCATTCACGTAAATGTTCCGGCCGGGATGCTCTGCATCGCGGATAATGGTGCCGTCCTTCAGCGTGAAAATGCCGTTCTTATTCTTCGCATATCCGTTCATGGCGACATTGAATGAATTCGAAGCCGCGTTCCGGATGACGCCGCCTGACATCTCGCCGGTCGCCACAATGTTAATGAATAAGTTTTCGCCGTTCGCGCTGTTCTCGATCGTTCCGCCGGTCATAATGAACGTCTTGTTGATCCGGATGTTGCCGCCGTTCGTCTTCGCGTAGCCGCCGGTGATCGTACCGCCGGAAAGCCGGAACGTGCCGTAGCAGTAAACGTTACCGCCGTTGCCGCCCGCGCTGGTCTCCCGGACAACGCCGTTCGAGACCGTGCCGCCGGTCATATTGATCACGTTCGCGTAAATATTTCCGCCGAGATGGTCACTCTGCGAAGAACTCTTTACCTCGCCGCCGGTGATCGTGCCGCCGGAGATGTTCAGCGTGCCGGAGCAGTAGATGTTTCCGCCGCCCTTCTGCCCGGGCTTGTCCGTCAGCGAATTGTTGACCAGGCCGTTGCTCACGGTGCCGCCGTAGATATTGACCGTTCCTTCAGAATAAATACAGCCGCCCTGAGGATAACGGATGGTTCCGTTGGTCTCCGTAAAGGAAACGCCTTTTCCTCCGGTGATCGTGCCGCCGTAAAGTTTCAGGACGCTGCCGGAAACCGCGTAGATCAGGTGTCCGGAGCCCCTTAAAGAAGAACCGTTCCCGGAGAAAGTGCCGCCGTAGATCGTCAGTTTCGGATTCGTGCCGGAAAGCCAGAACAGCACGCCGCGCGTGCCATAGGAATAGGTCGCGTCTGCGATCGGCTTCATTTCGCCGGTTCCCTGGCAATCCGTGAACGTAATGTCGACGTTCGCGGTCCAGTAGTCCGCACCGTTACTCTGACCGGCATATGCTGTCATAATTCGGTATCCGGAAGCCGTCGTCGTAATGGTCTTACCATTGAAGCAGATGACGATCTTCTTGTTCCCCATGTCCGCGACACGCGGGTTCGATCCATCCGTTCCGACGTACCAGCTCTTCGTCGTGCTGTTGAACGTCACGTTGTTTTTCAGGTAGAAGTAATTGTACCCGTCCACCGTGCAGTCGCCGTACGTAGGCAGAGTCGTCGTGGACGTCCATTCCTGCCAGACCTGCGCATTGTCATGCATCGTGTGATCTCCCGCAGTCAGCGTACCAGTACCGCAGACGCAATGCGTGTGCTCGCCCTCTGCCTGCACGGTTTCGTGGCTGCCCCCGACAAAAAGAAGCACCGCAAATGCCGCTGCCAGAATAGTGAATAGCAAACTTTTCTTCATGATCCGGTTCCTTTCATTGTATACTGTCAAGAGGGTATAGTACCCCCTTATAACATCTCATATTAAAATTATCATATGGAAACAATTCCGTCAAGAAAAATACGGGAAACTATGCAAAAACGCAAAAAACGGAGCAGTAATTTGGCCTTCGGGGCTTGTGGAAGATCACCTGATCCATGTTGAATTTGTACAAGTCCGTGTCCGGTAAAGACACCACGATGGGTTCCAGTTTCATCTCTGCTCTTTCCGTTCCCGGTTTTAAATACTGCCGGTTTCTCGGCAGTTCTCGGCTTTCACCACCAGTTTTCTCAAACGGTCAAATTCGGAATGTATTGCTTCGTCCGTGAACTTTTTCCAGTTTTCCTCGTCTCCCGAAAGGAGCATTTCCCGAAGTTCCGACGCGGAGATCTCGACCGTTTTCGGGATCTCGAGTTCCGCGAGACCGATGCCGGACGGCCCGCTGAACCAGCTTTCTCTCCGGATCTCCTTGCCGGTGATGAACAGATCCGGCTTCCGGCCGAAGGCTTTTTCTGCCTCCTCGAGCACGTATTCGCCCCAGCGCGGCACATTGCCGACGTGGATGTCCGGAAGCGGAGCGATGACCACCTGATTCCCGTAGATCTTCTCGATGATCTCTTTCCGGACTTCATACGAAAACGGATTCTGCCACGTGCCGGATTCATTGGACGAGCCAATGAGGATGCCGACCTTTTCGCAGCATCCGAGGGCTTTCCCGATCATGTCCTCGTGTCCTAAATGAAGCATTTGGAACCGACCGACAAGAAGTCCGAACTCAAACGGTTTTTTCGCGCGGCTTTGCTCCGTCATTTTCCGGCCTCCCGGCGGCATCCCACTTCCTCGATCCCGGGATCGAACGCCGGCATCGGTTCCAACTTGAAGCGGGAATTTCGGTACATCCGGTCGATCTTCTCTTTTTTCTCCTTGTCTTCGATCACGCCTTCCCGGATGTAGCGGTCAAGTTCCGCATACGTGAAGCCGAAATTGTCTTCGTCCGTCTTTCCGGTGAGTCCGTCCGCCGGCGGTTTTTCAATGAGCTCCTCAGGAAGTCCGAGCACTCTGCCGACCGCCTTCACTTCCGCAGCCGTAAGGTGCGAACACGGACTGAAATCGCCGGCCGTATCACCGTAACGCGTCGAATAGCCGACCCAGTCTTCCGAAAGATTGCAGGTGTTCGCGACGCGTCCGTTGTGGCTTTGCGAAATCGCATACAAGGTCGCCATCCGGATCCTGGGCGGCAGATTGATCTCGCTCTGTCTCGAAAACTCGAAGGGGATCGATGCCCTCACCGCATCCACGGCCGGACCGACGTTCACGGTATATGAGCGGATGCCGAGGTGACGCACCAGAAGTTCCGAGTAAGAGATGTCCGATTGCTCATGGCAGGGCATCAATACGCCGATCACACGCTCTTTCCCGAGCGCTTCCGTAAGCAGCGCTGCAACGACCGAGCTGTCCTTGCCGCCCGAAACGCCGAGCACGGCATTGCATCCCTTCCCGTTCTTTTCAAAGAACTCACGGATCCACTGAACGCACTCGTCCTTGACCTTTTTCGCGTCAAACTCCATAGTTCACTCCTCTTTCCGCCCGCTTCCCGGGCCCGGGTCCTACTGCTTTTTCTTGACTCTCGATCCGAAGTCGCTCATGGCTTCGGAGATCTTGATCCCCTGCGGACAGACCTGCTCACAGCTTCGGCAGCCAAGACAAGCCGTCGGCCACTTCTCTTCCGGAAGGGACCTGAGCACCATCGGCGCAATGAATCCGCCCCCGCTCACCGTCTGCTCATTGTACAGGGAAATCAGCAGCGGAATGTCCAGTTCCATCGGACAATAGTCGGTGCAGTACCGGCAGCCCGTGCACGGCAGCGTCTTCTTCGACAGCATATCGTCGGCAATGCCCGTCAGTACCGCCCATTCGTTCTCATCAAGCGGCGCGTCCGTCTCGAACGTCGCAATGTTTTCTTTCAGTTGCTGAAGGTCCGACATTCCCGAAAGGATGACGGTCGCCTCCGGAATGGTCTGCAAAAAGCGGAAGCACCAGCCGACGTCCGTCTCTTCCGGACGGAGCGCCCGGAGTTTCTCCTCATATTCCACCTCGAACGGTATGAGTTTTCCGCCGCGGAGCGGCTCCATGACCCAGAGCGGAATGCCGTACTCTCTCAGAAGATCCACCTTTTCCTTCGCTTTCTGCAGTTTCCAGTCGAGGAAATTCACCTGCAGCTGGCAGAACTCCACGTCTTCCCCGTAGGCCTCCAGAAACCGCTTCAGGACTTCATACCGGCCGTGGCAGGAAAAGCCGAGATGCCGGATCCGCCCGTTTTTCTTCTGCTCCATGAGATAATCGCGCACGCCGTATTCCGGATTCAGATAGGAATCGACGTTCATCTCATTGACGTTGTGGAAAAGATAGAAATCGAAATAGTCGACCTGACACTTCTCCAACTGTTTCTCAAAAGTCTCTTCGACCCGCGTGAAGAAGGAAACGTCAAACCCCGGGAACTTCGACGCGAGATAGAAACTCTCTCTCGGATAATCGGAGAGCGTCTCGCCGATCACGATTTCCGAATTCCCGCCGTGATAACTCCAGGCGGTGTCGTAATAATTGATCCCGTGCGCCATCGCGTAGGCGACCATTTCCTTCACTGCCTCGCGGTCGATTTCCTTGTTGTCCCCGTTCACGACGGGGAGACGCATACATCCGAGTCCTAAATTGGACAATTCCATCCCTTGAAATGAGCGATAAATCATTGTTGCCTCCGTTCTGATTTCAAGCCGCCCTTAAAAGAACTTCACCGTTTTCTCCAATTCCTTTCTCGGCCGAAGGGGCGGGTCTAAAGCCCGCTTGCCGACGGCAATGACTGAAACGATCGTTTCCTCTTCCGGGATCGAAAGCGTCTCCCGGATGAAGTCCACGTTCCGGAGTCCCATGATGAGCGTGTCAAAGCCTGCGTTTCTCGCAGCCAGCACAAGATAGGCATCGTGCAGTCCGAGATCGTACGTGCCCCACCCGTTTCCGAGTTCCGTCTGCGGCTTTCCGTCTGCAAATCCGACGGTATCCCGGACAAACGTCGTTACAATATACGCAGAGGCCTTCTCCGTGCTGTTCTGATTGTAGCCCGGCAATGCCCCTTCCCGGAACGCCGCAACTTTTTCGGGGCTTTCCACAACGTAGCACCGTGACGCCTGCATGTTCTTCCACGAGGGCGCCATCGTCGCGTCCTTCACGATCCCGAGGAGTTCCTCATGTGTGATCTCCGCCTCCCGGTAAGCCCGAACGCTTCTCCGTTCTTTGATGAGCGTACTGAATTCCATCACTTTCCTCCTTGTCTGTTCCGATCCCTTCCGCCATGCCGGCCAAAACACCGGTTTACGGTTTCCACGTCTGATTCTTGTCATCCACAAAGAATGAGACCACTTGCTCCTCCGTCAGCCATTCTTCGGAAGTCAGCGAATAACTGAAACTCCGGTATAAGCGTGCGGCAATGGTAATGGATCCCTCTGTACCTTCCGGCGGATTTTCATGCGGCCACGGTCCGCCGCTTTGCGTCTCCGGACAAAAACCTTTCGACACCGGTCCGCCGAGCCCGAAAAAGCCGGTCAGTTTCCGCGTTTCATCGCCGCTGATATTGCCGTATCCCCGGCCTTTCCGCAACCGGTACAATTCCGCTCCGTCACGGACAAAAATGACCTCGAGGACGGATTGCTCATACGTCCGGTAAACTTTTTCAAGATCAAGCTCCGGGATCGTAAACGTAAACCCGACGGCCGCCTCCGCTTCCTCCAACGATGCGTGCTCGATCCAGGGATCTTCACATTCGCCGAGAGGCAAAGGTGCCGGTCCGGTGACGTACTTGTCGATCTTCTGGTCCGGATACGCAGTATACTCCCGGCGAACGGTCACGACCTGATCTTCCTCGGCAATGGCCTCCATCAGTTTCCAGACTTCTTCATCCGAAAGCGTTTTTCCGGTGCTGCCCGCAAAAAGACTCGGCGCGTTATACACCCGCTCCAGCCCGTATTTCTTCTGGATGGGTTCCACGACGTCCCACATCTCCATTCCCGGAAAATTCCCGTCGTCAGGACTGTACAAGCCGATGTAGATCAGCTGATCCGCCGGGACGTCCTCATATATCAGCTTCGCCTTTTCCGTTTCTTCCGTCGGCACGCTTTCCGCCTGTTTTTCCGTGCATCCGGACAGCAGGCCGGAAATCAATAAAACGGCAAGCAGAACATAGATGATTTTTGACCTTAACATATTCTCCCCCCCGTCTGTGAAACGGAGCCGTCACCCGGGACAATGTCCCTTGCAACAGCTCCGTTCGTTCGCGCCTTTCGGCGCTCCTTATTACTTTTTCAGGTTCGGACAATGCGAAATGATGAAATCCTTTACGAATTCAAAATCCTCTTTCGCCGCATACACTTGATTGTGGTTCAGAGGCGCATTGACCTTGATCGTGTGGAAGGCCGGCCGGGCCTTGACTTTTCGCACCTTCGAGAAATCCGAATACATCTCCGTCCGCTGCGAATTCATGCCGGCTCCGATCGTGGAAAGGCTTCCTCTGGCAATGCCGATCAGCGTGACCGCTTCCCCGAGCTTCTGCGCTTTCTTCGCCTGCGCCGGGATCTGCGCATGATTCACGCCCGCTTCATCCATCTCAAACGCAACGATATACTTTCCGCGCATCATTGCCGCATAGATGAGATAGCTGATCCCGACGATCGCCGTCATGCCGAGCAGGATGTAGCCGAAAATCTTCAGCCCGCTCCAAAGCCGCTCCGGAAACTCTTCCGGCCAGCTGATCAGATCCGCGATGATCATCACCGCAAAAATGCCGAGCATGACGAAGAAGAAGATTTTCCAGATCAGGAAGAAAATCCCGGGATTCTTAAAAAGATTCAATTCGTAGATCCAGCGGAACTTGCCGTCTTCGTACTTTTGGACCCGGTATCCGATGAAGTCCTGTTCCTGCAGCTGTTCCTGCCCTTCCACCTGAGTCTTTTCTTCCATGGCCGAATTGCCCGCCTCTTAGAAGTCCACGAGGCAGTCCGGGTCGCCGGCGTGCTGTCCGCCGGGGCTCGCCGTGACGATGTCGGTCACTTCGATTTCCACCACTTCAAGTTCAGGAAGTTCGTACTCTCTCTTCATTGTTCGTCCCCCCTTAGTCCAATGCCGCAAACGCCGCAGCGCTTACGCCGTAATTATAGAGCGCATCCACGAATGCATTGCCGCCCTTACGCGTGCAATACGTGTACACACTGTAGGTGATCGTCGCAATCGGATTTCCGTCACGGATCGCCTTGAAGGTCATCACCGTGCCGTAGTCCATCGGCGCAATGCCGTCGGTGCAGAGATAACCGCCGTCCAGCGTCATCGCAACCGGAGTGCCATCGCCCATCTGCATCGTGAACGTCGTCTCACCGTCCTTGTCCTTGTCCGTATAGAGCACGCGGACCCAGTTCTGGTTCTCATGGATCACGTTCACGTTCTTGAAATAGCCGTGTTCCGCCGCGACCGCATCCGCCTGCGACGTGATGTTCGGCGTCATCGTCAATGCGTTCTCGGTCGAGGTTCTGCCGCTGCCCGTGTAGGAAGCATCCACGATCAGCTTGTCCGTATTGTGTTCGAACTTGATCTGCGCTTCTCTGCCGTAGACCAGAAGGTCGTCGATCAGGGCATCCATCGCCGCTTTCTTGTCTGCCGAATATGCAGCATATTCCGCCGAGCCCGGGATCGCATCCAGATAGCTCTTCAGCGTGAACGTCTTGCTGTCGAGTTCCGTCCCGTCCGCCGCCTGCAACGAAGCCACGATCTCATCGTTCATCTGCGACGGAATGACGCCGTCATAAGAGAACTTGTACTTGCCATCCGCTTCCGGAGCTGCCGGCAATGCGATCGTCTTCTCATCCGTGCCGTCGATCGTCACGACCATCTTCGCGCCCGGATACTTCGTCGCGTCGATGTCCGCATAAATGTTCACGGTCAGGTCTGCCTTCAGTTCCGCGTTCCGACCGGTGATGGTGGGAGCGGAAGCGAGTTTATAGAACTGGACATTATAGTAAGCTGTGCCAGCTGTTTTACCGGTATAGCAGGCGAATCTGGGGCTACCCACGTTCCACCAAATCTGTCGTGCCTCATCCGCCGCGTTCAGGATCGTGGCATTTCCGTCATCGTCGATCGTCACTTTCCAAGAAGTATTGATGCTCTTCTCTTCCGCAACATTCAGCGAATTCCCGCTGGTCCATGTTAAATAGCCATCATCCGACAGGAACGCAAACGTGTCTCCTTCAGAACCTGCTTCTACTGTCAGCTTCATAAGGCCGGCCGGCGAATCGGTATATCCGGTACCAACGCCATACTTCGTTGACGTTGTGGAAATTGCGGAAAGTTCCATCAGGGCATCTTTGCTAATCAGCACCACTTCATCGCCAATGAACAGCCGATTAAACGTTGCACCGCAATCATCACAGATTCCGTCGTTATTCGCGTCCGTATGAATGCCGGTCGCTGGAAGGGTCGCTACCGTCCGCACATATCCGCAAACCGTGCAAGTCTTGATTTGACTGCCCTCCTGAACGCATGTTGCAGGAATGGTCTCAACTTCTCCGTACGTGCAATCTTCCTGAACGCTGACCGACTCACATAATCCATCGCTATTGGCGCAAATCAACGTGTGCTTTCCATTCGTCCCGACGTTGTGATCCCATGAATAATTGTGCACATGGATCGTGTTATCGGTAAATGCAAGCAATTCACAGCTCTTGTTGAACTCAATCGTACCATTGTAGTTCTTTATTGTTCCGCGAACCATGATATCGTCGCCAACGGCAAGAATCGGAATCGCATCACTCATTCCTGCCACTGAAGACGCCTTTAACTGATAACACTGAATAATATTCGGCTCGTCTGCTCCGGTAACTGCCATATTAACAGTGATGTCCCCGAACTGTGCATTATAGGCGGTTACCACTTCGGTAATTCTACCACTGAGAATGTACGTGCCCGTGAGAGAAGCCCCCTGTTCCAATGCATAGGCTCTCCTGACAACGCTCTCTGCGCTCTCCACTTCCGCGTGGCAAACATCACAATATCCGTCATTATCACCATCCACGTGAATACCGGTCGCGGGAATCGCTTCCGTCATGGTCTCATTGCATTCGGTACACGTATAAGTCTTTACGCCCTCTGCTCCGCAGGTCGGTTCCGTCGTTACCACACCATCATTCCAAGTATGAGTATGCGAACTCGTCGACCGCAATACATAAAGATCTTGCGCAAACAGTTCTTCCGTGATGGTCTTGTATCCAGACCAATACGAATTGGATTTATACCATTCCATGTAAACGTTTCTGCCGACATTCAAAATATATACGGCATTCTCAGTCGCAGAATTGCTAATCGTCCAGATATTGTTGACTTCATTCCACTGAAAGCTGGAATAAGAAGTGCCCATGGACAGTTTTCCATCTGTTCCGTGGGTAAATTCAATTCCCGAAGGAAGCACCGACACCGTAAAGATCAGGTCGTCGGAAGGATCGATCAATTGTCCGTTGCTCGGAGAAACGGAAACACCTTTATTGTAATTCCCGGATTTTTCCGAGGAAAGAGCTATCGAATTGGCGTGGTTGACAATGACAACCTGATCTCCTTCCTGAAGACTCGTGACCAACGTGAAAACTTGCTGCTCCGGCATATCCGCACCGCAGTTATCGCATACGTCGTCTCCATCCTCATCGACATGGACACCGGTCGGCTCGATCGTTTCCGTATAGGAATAACCGCACAACGAACAGGTGTAAGTCATTACACCGGAATGAATGCAATCCGCAGCCGTCGTCGGGACGCCTTCGCCATAAGTACAGGAACCCGTCTCTTTAGAGTTCGGCAGCGTGCAGCCGGACGCTGTGCAGGTTCTGCTGTGCGTGCCGTCATTGTTGCTGGTCCATGAACCAAAAGAATGTGCGTGGGTAGAACTGCCGGATTCTACAAGTTTGTACAACTGAATGGATTTCTGCTGTGTATACGTTGCAGATTTGTAATAACGGAACCGAGTCTGATTCGATGCCGCATTATATCTCAAGTACGCGCCGCCGCTGGATTTAACATCTGCATTGCCGTCATTATCAATGCTCAGCGTATTCGTAAGTGCGGTATTACTTGATGTCAACCCGTTTGAGTTTGAAGCGTTTCCAATAAACTTTCCACTGGCACTTTTGATCGTTCCCGCAGTCGTATCAATGGTAAACGTGTCGTTCAAATCCGCAAGTGCAATAGTGCTATTGCTGACCGTAACGGCTATCGTATTGCCAACTGCATCCAAGGACGAAAGCGATCCTTTAAAAGCAACGCTTTCCTCCTCGTAAACAATCAGATACGTGCCGCTCGTTAAGTCAGCGCTGCTCGTCACTTTATTGAACGTATACGTCGTATCCGCCTTACTGACGATGCTGCCGCCCGGGATCAGGCCCAGCACCATCACCAACGTGAGAATGAAGCTTAACAGTTTTCTCCTCATTTTTTCTTCTCCTTTTTCGGATAAATGTAAACGGTCATTCGCTAAAACGACCTATAAACCCATATTCAGTGTAATAATATCACAAGCCCGTTTCAAATGCAACGGTATTTTATTATATTAAGAGAAATAAAAGGCGGGCTGACTGCTTCGGTCAGCCCGCTTGATCGGGTCGTTTTTCTCTCCGCCAATGCCCTGCGGCAAGGAGCTACATTGCTCAGTTTACTCTTCGCCGTCCAGCATCCTTTTCGCCTGCATCAGCACCGGCAGTTCCCGGTTCCGGATCAGCCGGCCGAGGCGCGAATCCGCGCATTTTTCGTATTCATTGACCGCTTCTTCGTACGTCAGTTTCAGCGTCGAAAGATGGTAGTCGTTGACTTCCTCCTCGGTGAGGTGCTTTTCGCCGAAGGACTTGACGCGGCAAAGGAAGTAGTGATTCAGATTGCGGCGGTGGATCAGGTTGTAATAGTCGCGGACCAAGCCGATCTTTCCGATGAGTTCCGCCTCGATGCCGAGTTCTTCCCGGACCTCGCGGATCACCGCGTCTTCCGGCGTTTCGCCTTGTTCCACGCCCCCGCCCGAGGTCTCAATCAACGTCGACCTGCCGAAAGAGTCGTCCCGTTCCGCGTGCGCGAAATAGAAGTTCCCTTTGCCGTCCGTAACGATCGCGCGGGCAATGCTCCGCTCGTGATCCGTATACGTGAACGGCCATTCATTGTCCCAGCATTCCAGGGAAAGCGGCGCGGCAATGCCTTTGATCCCCTTCAGTTCCTGCAGCATTTCCACGTACTTGTCCGCCATCTCTTCCGCCGTGCCGATCTTCGTCCGCGCACAGTTCCGCTCGTAGCTGTCTTTGCAGGTGTTCGAGGACGGCATGTAGGAATTCGAGCCGCAGGAGTAGGCCTTCACGAAGGTCATCGGGAAGGGGGAATGCGCCTTGACGAAGAGCTGCGTCGTATTGAAGAGTTCGCAGGGCGCGGTCACGAAACCGACGTCGCCGATCCGGAGCGCGTTCATTTCGACCTCCAGCGTCGCCGGTTTCTTCGCCTTGCTGATGATGGCCTCGCACTGGTAGGGGCTGTTGAACTCGTATTTTTTCAGGAGTTCTTTCACTTCCGGCGTCTGTCCTCCTTTTTCCTGGAAAAGTTCCCAGACTTCCTTCGCTTCCGGCAGACGGTAGTCCATCGAATGATCCGCGTCCGCGATCTTGATGTGCTTCAAGAGCCGTACCTCGTTCGATTCGGACGGCACAAGTTTCGACATGCAGATCTTCTTCACATAAGAGGAAAGTACGAACGAATAGGCCTCCGGGTAGCGGTTGGCGTACGTCAGGCCGTAAATGCCTTCTTCAAAGATCCGCGTTGACGGATTCAGGTTGCCGGCCGCGCCCTGATAATACACGCAATGCGTGTTCGGCAGCAGTTCCTCGACCATCCGGCAGGTCACGCCCGGGAAATCCGAGGACATCTCGGTCCGGAACATGCCGAGCTCGTTCCGGCCGTGCGACATGATCGTCGCGTGCGCCTGGAAATTGACGAGCAGGATGTCGTCCGCGTCTTCGCGGGATAATTTCATCACCTGAAGTTCGTGATCCGCCTCTTCCTCGTGCCGCGCATAGAACCAATGCTCCTCATCCGAGGAATACTTCGAGCCGTAATTGTCGCCCACGTCGACGAGGTCCGCCTCCGTCCAGCAGCCTTTCTTTTCGATCGGCGCCATCTTGTAATGCTTGCAGAAATTAAGCCAGGCGCCCTCGTGTCCGGCCGGCATATGGCCGTAAGATAATGTCGCGGGCAGCATATCCGCCACCGCCCGCTTCACGCCGTCCGGCAGGATCGTGCAAAGATAGGTCTCATACGTTTCGATCTCCGGACAATCGCTGTAAATGTCCGGGCCGGAATGCGTGTGCGTGCCGCCCATCAGGAGTTTCCCCTCCGGGATCCCCGTTTTCTCGGAGATCACCTGCCGGAAGAGATCCCGGTGTCCGTTCTTCACGTTGATCCAGTCGAAAGTCATGAGGACGGCCTCCGGCTCGGGGCCGTTGCCGAGTGCCACGATGTTTGCGTAGAGACGGTCCCGAATGACGGAAGCCCGGCGCTTCAGAGAAGCGCCGAGCCCTTCGAGCGGAATGCCGCCGTGTTTCGGTGTGATGTCCAGCCGGTAAAAACCGGCATAAATCATTTGATCAGTCATGTTTATTCCGCCACCATTTCAATGTCGTCACCGTTCGCCCGGAGTACGTATCCGGTCCGCTTTAAGACGAAGCGGTCCAGATAGGCCGCGCCGTTCTTGACGACCGTGCCCTCTGCCGACACATACAGGCCGATCGACGACTGCGCCGTGAGCGAACTCACTTCCAAGTTCGGTTTATAGCTGCCGCTGTTCGTGAGCGTAAGGCCGGTCATCGTATCCGTTCCGATCTTCACGGTTCCCTTCAGGACGGTGCTCTTCGAATTCATAATCTGAATACTGCCTTCGATCGTCGTATCCTGCAAGGTCAGCGTGGTGCCCGGCGCATTCAGGTGGACGTCCCGTTTCTGCGATTCGGAAGCGGTGCCGCCCTTGATCGTGACCGTATCGAACGTTACCGTATACACTTCGGAAGCGGTGTTATACGTGATGCAGATGTTGCCGCCGCTTGAGTTGCTCGTGGAATTGTACCCGGCAATGCCGTTCTCGATCACGGAATGGTCGATCGTCAGCGTTTTGTTGGAACCGAGCGCATAGATGTTGCCGCCGCTGCCCGATGCCTTTCCGCCGTCAAAATGCGCGTAGGAAATGCTGGCGTTTCCGAGGGTGAACAGGTTGCCGCCCGTCGATCCGGCCGTCTCGCCGTTCAGGATCTCGACCGGAGAGGCTTCCGTGCCGAGGATCGTCAGCCGGCCGAGTGCGGTGATGTAAATGTTTCCGCCCTGTTTCGCCTTACCGCCGGAGATCTCGCCGCCGTAGAGGAATACCTTGCCGTCCGCGGAGATGTTGCCGCCCACGGCCTTGCCGGTCGAGGAGCTCGTCTTCGGAAGGACCTGGCCGCCAGAGATCTTGCCGCCGTAGATCGTGACCGTCGCATTCGTGTCCGCGTAGATGCCGCCGTAGCTGTTCTTCGTATCGGTATTCAGCGTGCCGAATTTCATCTCGCCGCCGTACATCGTGAACTTCGCAGTGGAGTACAGACGCACCATGTGCCCGTAAATGTTGCTCGTCGAAGCGGCGAACGAAATCGCGGACGCGTCAAACGAGCCGTTGTAGACCGTCAGTTCGTTCCCGCTCCCGCCGAGGAACGCGATCGAAGGAAGCGTTCCGGTCTTCGTCATCTTCACGCTGCCTCCCGCATCCTTCGGGTCGGTGATGATGACCTTCAAATTGGTCGTGTAACCGCTGGATTTCTGCGAATTCAGGAAGACCGTCTTCTCACTCGTCACTTCATAGCCGTTCAGGTTGAGGTAGATGACCCTGCCGTCCATGCTGTCCGCGTAGGTACTGTCGCTCTTTAAGCCCGGCCGCCACTCAGCAGCGAGGTTCACGTTTCCGGTCAGATAATAGTAGTTGTCGCCGGCTTCGAGGTCGTCGTACTGCGGCAATGCAGTCCCCGAAGTCCAGGGCTTCCACTCGACTTCCGTCGCAGTGTACTTCGAGCCGTCCGGGAATTCATGACCGTCCTCGATCGTGCCGCCGGAA
>JAEEIV010000076.1 GCA_016281555.1 Lachnospiraceae bacterium
CATCCTGAGCCAGGATCAAACTCTCAATAAAAAGTTTAATCTCCAGGTCTCAAGCGCTTGGCTCTTAACCTTTAAATTACTGTGTTTGGGAACCGTCTCTTATCCTAAGGATTGCCGCGCCTCGCGCGGAGAATGCCTTAGGATCAAAACAGTTCGCTGAATTTTCTTTAAAGAATCTTCAGGGTTGGTTATACTATTCAATTATCAAGGATCAGCTGCCTTCTGTTCGGCAGGCGAACATTAAGAGTATATCAGAAGTCCGCATTCCTGTCAAGCACTTTTTTCAACTTTTGAAAAATTTTTGTGCCCGCCTTTTCCAACCATTCGGATCGGCCGGAACGGAGAAGGAGGGATTTGAACCCTCGCGCCGCTTCTAACGGCCTACCCCCTTAGCAGGGGGGCCTCTTCAGCCACTTGAGTACTTCTCCATAGCACAAATAGCCGAACCGAAATGATTGTAAAAAAGGCACCGTCATCGACGGTGCACGGACAATTATATGCGAATCAGGCCGGTTTGTCAACCGATTTTTTGCCCGAAAATCCATATTTTTCAAGGGTTTTCGAGCACCCACTAGATGTTGTGGAGGGGGCCTTCGGATGCCCCAAAGCATCGCATTGTCCCCCTCCGTTTTTTTCTCTGAAAACCTTATTTCAACGATTCCAGGAAGTCGACTACGTCCTTCACGGTCTCGAAGGTCGCCAGCTGCTCGTCAGGGACCTGAACATTGTATTCTTCCTCAATGGTCATGAGGAGCTGCAGGATGTCCAGGGAATCCGCACCGAGGTCGTTCTTGATCCGGGAATCCGGAGTGATCGACTCCGCCGAGACGCGAAGCTGCTTCGCCAGAATCTCACGTACACGTTCAAACATTACTATTTCCTCCTAATGATGTATCAGATTTTGATCAACTTATTGCCGCAGGCGCAGCAGAAGTTTGCGTTGATGTCGTTCTTCGTTCCGCATTTCGCACAGAATACGTGCGTACGGACATCGGTTTGCGGCTGTGCGGCCGGCTGGGGCTGTACTGCAGGCTGAGGCTGCGATACCGGCTGCGCCTGTGGCTGCACGACCTGACTTGTGCCGGGGGCCGGCATTCCGGTTTCGAGATAGGCAAAGATCTTCTCGACGTTCTCCTTGTTCTTTCCCATGTCGAACAACTGCGTCGGCATTCCGCATTCGGAGTGGACGTGCACGTTCGTGCCGCCCTGGATGACGCGCAGCGTGATGGTGATCTTCTCCCCGTAGGATTTCATTGTCATCCCGTGGATGAGCCGGAACCATACGCCGTCCGCCGACGGATTCTCGGACGTGATCTTGAAATCAAAGCCCGCGCGGGCAATGTCACGCGTCCTGGTTACAAAATAGTCGAGCGGAACCTGATAGTTCTTTTGGTTTTCTGCTTTTGCGCCCATTTCATTCCTCCTTCGGCAATGCGGCAGAGATCTTCTCGTTCAGATCGTACTTTCCCATCTTGTAGGCCTGTTCAATGCACTTGTACACGGCCGTGTCCTTGCTGGAGCCGTGACCTTTGACCATGGTCTTCGCGGTGCCGAGGAGCACCGAACCGCCGTAATTCTGGTAATTCATGAACTCCTTCATGTCCGCGAACATTTTCTTCATTAATAAAGCACCGATCTTGTAGATCCCTTTGGAGTAGATTTCCTTCTTTAATTTCTTCAGGAGCTCCAATGCGGTGCCTTCCGTCGACTTTAACAGGACGTTGCCGGAAAAGCCGTCACAGACGACGAGATCGTAGTCTCCGGAAATGAAATCCCGCGATTCCATGTTTCCGACGAAATTGATCCCGGGCAATGTTTTCAGGCGTCCGTAGGTCTCTTTCCGGAGATCGTCGCCCTTCTCTTCCTCCACGCCGATGTTTAAGAGCGCGACGCGCGGATTGGCAATGCCGTACACGTATTGCATGTAGAGGCTGCCCATGATCGCCTGCTGGACCAGATGGTCCGGCGTGATGTCTACGTTCGCTCCGGAATCGCAGACGCCGACCACGCCGCCGGTCATGGTCGGAAGCACGGGACAGAATGCCGGACGGATCACGCCCCGGATCCTTCCCACGCGCAGCTGACCTGCGGCCACGAGCGCGCCGGTGGAACCGGTCGACACCATGCCGGAGATCTCGTCGTCCTCGCGAAGGAGTTTCACAGCCTTCATCATGGAGCTTTCCCGCTTTAAACGGATCACGTCGGTGGGTTTTTCGTCGACGCCGACGACTTCCGGCGCATGCACGATCGAAAGCCGGGCCGCATCGTAGGTCTTGCCTTCGAGACAGGTCCGGATCTTTTCCTCGTCGCCGGTCAGAATGAGCGAAAGGTCGGTGATTTCAGCAAGGGCGCGCACAGCGCCGTCCACATTGGCTTCCGGCGAATGATCCCCGCCGAAACAGTCTACTACGATTTTTACCATACGTTCATCCTACAGTTTCTTAACGTACGCCCTGCGGCGTTTGTGCTCCACGGAATTGAACCGCTTCCAGAGGTTCCGGATGGCCGCATTGTCCACCAGATTCAGGTTCGTCTCGCAATGCTCGATCTCGTCATCCTCCAGCATGTGCATGACGCCCGCCGCCATGCAGACGCTGACGCCCCGGTTCTCCCATGCGGGATCCACGCCGATGAGGCCGAAATCAATGACCTTCGGATGCTTGATCGCATAAAACACTCTCGGGAGCGCCGCCGGCGTCAGTCTGCCGCCGGATTTCCGGAGTGCCTGCCCGAGCGCCGGGAAGCAGATGCCGAAACAGACCGGATTTTCTTCCTTGTCCAGGATCACCGCCACGTATTTCATGTTGATGATGAGATTGAAGTTATCGATCATCATCTTCTTCATTCCGGGGGTGAAGGGCACCGTGCCGTACACCTTGTCATACGAGCGGTCCAGAAGATCGAAGAACGCGTCCTGGTATTTCGCCAGGAATTCCTTCGTGTTTTTCGCTTCGCCCCAATGCAGCTCGTAGCGCGTCATGACCATGTCCGACATTTTGTCGAGGGTCTCCATCGACTCTTTTTTCAGCCGGACTTCGCTTTCCACCCATTCCACTTCAGTTTGGAACCCGAGTGCCTCGACGTGCTTTTCATAATACGGAGCGTTGTACTGTTCCTCGAACGTGGCGGGTTTGTCGAACCCGTCAATGAGCAGGCCTTCCCGTTCAAGATCGGAGAAGCCGAGCGGTCCGACGATCTCTTCCATGCCGAGCGATCGTCCCCAGTCCTCCACGGCCTGAAAGAGCGCACGGGAAACTTCCTCGTCGTCGATCACGTCGTAGCGGGTGAACCGGATCCGTTTTTCATTGTTCTTTTCATTGGCCGCCTTCTGCAGGATGCCGGAGATCCGGCCGGCCATTTTGCCGTCCTTGTACGCGTTGAAATAGACCGCGTCGGACGTGTCGTAATACACATAATCCGGCCGGAAGATCTTTTTCTCGTCCATGTACAGGGCGGGAGCGTAATTCGGGTTGCTGCGATATAATTTCAAAGGAAACGTCAGGAACTCCCGCTGTTCTTTCGGGGTCCGGACTTCTTTGACTTCGATCATTGACCTTTCCTTCTTATCTGTGGATCGCGTTGAACGTTACGCCGAGGCAGTCGGGACCGCAATGTGAACCCGCCGTCGGATTCACGTAGTTGAATTCGATTTCGCACTCGCCGAACTCTTCCTTGATCAGCGCAGCCATCTCATCCGCCATTTCCTGATTGTCGGCGTGACCGACGATGATCCGGTGCTCCGTCACGTGATCGCCGAGTTCCTTCATGGTCTCGAGGATCCGCTTCAGCGCGTTCTTCCGGCCCTTTTCCTTCTGCCCGGTCGCGGACATCTTGCCTTCCGCGTTCATGGTCAGGATCGGACGGATGCCGAGAAGCGTGCCCATCGTCGCAGAAAGGCCCGAAACACGGCCGCTGCGGTGGAAGAACTTCAGATTATCGACCGTGAAATAGGTCGCCTTTTTGTCAACGTTTTCGGCCGCCCACGCAAGGATCTCGTCCACGGTCTTGCCGGCCAGGAACATGTCGCCGACTTCTTCCGCGATCGAACGGCTCACGATCGTGATGCCCTTCGTGTCGATTTCATAGAGCGTGCGCTCCGGATACTTTTCCTTCAGGATGGTCTTCGCCTGCGCCATGAACTCGAACGAGTTCGTCATGGCTGCGGAAAAATGCACGTAAAGAATGTCATTGCCGGCCGCGAATTCGGGCTCGAAATACTCGATGTAAGTCTCGGTCGACAGCGCGCTCGTCGTCGGCAGAACGCCGGAGCGGAGCATGTCGTAGAACGCCTTGCCGTCGAATTCCTCGAAATCAACGTAAGGGCGGACGAGCTTTCCGTCCACGGAATAGGGCATGCTGATGAGTTTGTAGCCGTACTTCGCACAAATATCCGGCGTCATGTCGCAATCGGAATCCGTAAATAACTTGATCATTGTAATCCTCCTTGATCCTTCTTTTCCTTTATTCCAATACCATAATATAATCGTAGATCGGCTGGCCGCCGTTCGAGAGATAGAACTCCGCGCTGCGGTAACGGATTTCCAGCGCGCTCTTCATTTCTTCCGCTTCTTCTTCCGGAACGTCCTTCCCGAAGAACAGCATGACGATGTCCTTCTCTCCCGCGTTCAATGCTTCCGCGAGATCGAGCAGCGCTTCCTTCCGGTCTTTCCGGTCGCAGTAGATCGTGTCGCCGACGAAACCGATGTAATCGCCGGAATGCACTTCCACGCCGCTCATCTGGCTGTCCTTGTTCGCCTGGGAGACCGCGCCGGTGATGACGCCCTCGATGGACGACTTCGCTTCTTCGACGATCGAGGCCGCATCCGGCAGCGTCGTGTCCATCATCGACAGGACCGCGTAGCCCTGTCCGACGTCCCGCGTCTCAATGATGTGCACGGGGCGCTCTTTATACAGTTCCGCCGCCTGTTTCGCGGTCAGAATGATGTTCGAATTGTTCGGAAGCACGAAGATCTCGTCGACGTTCATGTCCTCGAACGCGTTCAGGAACGCTTCCGCGGAGGGGTTCATCGACTGTCCGCCCGCGACGACCGCGTCCGCGCCGAGTTCCTTGAACTGTTCCACCAGTCCGTCCCCGTTCGCGACGGTCACGACGCCGTACTTCTTGTGCATCCGGACGACTTTCTTCTCTTCCTTCGGCTGTTCCGCCTCGGTTTCATTGTGCTGAAGGTTCATGTTTTCGATCTTCAGCTTCAGGAACTCGCCGTATTTCTGGCAATGATTCAACACGAGTCCGGGCTCCATCGTGTGGACGTGCACCTTGACGATGCTGCCTTCTTTAAAGGAAACGACGGAATTGCCGACGCTGTTCAGATACGCCGTCAGTTCGTCCACGGAGAAGGTCTCGGGGTCGCATTTCCGGTTCTGCAGCCGGAGCAGGAACTCCGTGCAATAGCCCCAGGTCAGCTCCGAATCCGCGGTGAAGAGGTCCGGATCGATCGCGTCCTGAGACGGTCCGGCGTTCACGGTGTCGAGCAGGATCGCTTCGCCGTCCAACGCGCATTTCATGCCTTCCACGATGTAGACGAGGCCTGCTGCGCCCGAATCGACGACGCCCGCCTCTTTTAAGACGTCAAGGAGTTCCGGCGTCCGCTCGAGCGACGCGTGCAGTTCCTCAATGAAATCGTCGAAATACTGCTCGATCGTGCTCGTCTCCGTGATCCCCGCGTTCGCCTTGTTCACCGCGTCGCGGTACACGGACAGGATCGTGCCTTCGACCGGCTTCGAGACCGCGCCGTAGGCTTCCTTGATGCTGTCCTCGAACGCCTGCCCGATCACGCGGACGTTCGCGCTCTCATTGCCGGACAAGCCTTTCGCAATGCCGGAAAAGATCCGGGACAGAATGACACCCGAATTTCCTCTCGCTCCGAGCAGCATGCCGCGCGCGATCCGTTCGGACATGACGCCGAGTTCGGTCACTTCGCAATTCTTCGCGGCCTGCGTTCCGGAATCGATGGTCATGAACATATTGTCACCGGTATCGCCGTCCGGAACCGGAAAAACGTTCAAGTCATTGACGTAGTCGCGGTTCTTGTTCAGGTTTGCCGCGCCGCTCTTCACCATCTCACGGTACATATCACCGCTCAATTCCCATGTGTTCATCTCACATCCTCTGTATGTATTCTTTTTACGGAAACCGGGCGGGACTTGGAGCATAATACCCGAACGGTATCGCGGATCCATACGGCCGCCCCCTTGGTTTCCTCAACCAGTTTCTTCGTATCCCACCCGTGGATCTTTCCGCCGAGTTTGCGGCGGATCTCGTCGGTCACGTGCTCTTTTCCGTACGCCTTCAGGCATTGAATGAGCAGGATCGTCTTCTCCGACCACTTGGACCAGAAATGCTTTCCCGTATGCGTGAACGAGATCTGCTGGTCGCCGTACTGATAGTTCCGGTACGTTCCGTTCGTGACGTAGGTCCAGACCTTCGGCTTCGCGTCGACCATGCCGAACAGGTGCAATGCCGTTTCCTTGCTCGGCGCGAGTTCCCAGCCGTTTTCTCTCGCAAGCGCCTTTGCGACCTCGTTCGGTTCCGGTTCGGAATGCTCCCCGTCCGGCTTCCAGAAGACTGAGCGCATCACGCGCCGCACGAGGCCCTCTTCCGCCAGTCTGGTCAGCATTTTGGACACAGTTTTTGCCCCGGCAATGTCTGTAAAATCCGCGATCGTAACGACAGAGCCGAGGGGAAGGTAAAGGATTCTTTTTTCCAGTTGCCTAAAAAAACTGTACGCCAACCGGTTCACGCTTCTTTCAAAAAGTCGAAAAAAGTATAAACTATTTTGCGTACAGTGTCAACGCCGCGTTTGTTAACTTTTTGTAAATGAAGGGCTCCGGCGGCGTTCTTCCGCGGCCGGAGCCTTGTCTTTCTTACTGGTAATAGTGCTCCGGTTCCGGAAGCGCCTCCCACTCCGGCAGAGCAGTTATGAGGTTCTGAAGGTCGTACATTGCCTGAAGAAACGCTCGGGCTTCTTCAGAAAAACATTGCTCGGATGAGCCGAACGCGATCCCGCGGCAGTTCACGGTTTTTTGCTGCCCGTCCGCATTGACCGTTACAACGATCGTCTGATTCGGTTCAGACATGTATTTCGTCTCTGCGTCAGGCGCATTGAAGGGATCATAGGACTCCGGATACTGCCAAAAATCAATGTCCATGACCAGTCTTCTGTATGCCTCCTTCAGCTGATCCTCTGACAGTTTGACATATGCCGTATACTTCTCCGTATCCGAAGCGTCCCTGGTTTTGATCAGTTTTCCGCTTTTGCTGTCGTAGGAACTGACTCCGTACACTCCGAACGTCATCGAGAAAGAAAAGTCCTCGGGAAGTGTGATTCGATGGCCCCATTGCTCCCGCCTGCGCCTTGCTTCCTCGCGCTCTTCCTCCGTATAGTGGTAGCGGATCTTCGATTCCTCTCCGACAGCGTATTTCCCGCCGAACAGCTTCCCGATCTCCGCTTTCAGTCTTTCAATATCGTTCCCGACGAAATAGCTGCTGAGTATATTGAAAAACGGATGCAGCGTGACCCGGGAATCCGGCAGTCCGTAGGTGGACAGGATCAATTCGGTATCCTCCACCGTCATGAGCTGATACAGGCCGAGGATCAGGGGGACTTCCTCTTCCGCAGCCGGCGTGATGATGCATCGGTAAAAGTTCTCGCCTTCCTTGCACGTATGTACGTTCAGCCCTTCCGACGCATCCAATGCAAAGACTTCCGGCCTTTCTTTCCTTAATGTTTCGAGGCGTGCCAATTCCGCTTCGGTATAGCTGTGCTCCATCTGACTCTCCCCCGCGTCCGTTTTCTTGAGCGGCCCGGTGAACAGCACCACCGCGATGATCACCGCCGCTGCCGCGCCGATCACGATGAGCCACGGCAAGGGTTTCTTATAATTCAGCACGGCCTTGATCCTCTCTTTCCTGCCGGTTTCCCCGAATCCGGCAATGCCCTGGACCCTCGGACTGCCTTCTCCGAACCGGAGGATGGCGGCCGCATATTCCGCCCGTCCGTCGTCTTCCATGTTCCGGATCACCCGCTCGTCGCAGGCATATTCCACGTCTCTGCAGAACAGATGATAGGCGACCCAGAGGAGCGGATGGAACCAATAGATGCTGAGAAGCAGGAACGCGAGCGGTTTTGCAATGTGATCCCCGTACGCGATGTGCGTTTTTTCATGGAGGATCACATACTGCTCGGCCGTAGAGTCATTGCCCGGCTGGACGTAGATCCGCGGGCGGAAGAATCCGAAAACGAAGGCGTTCGGCGAGTCCTTCAGGTAGTAGACGTTTCCCGCCTTTTGCGTCGCGCCCTTCGTCTTTCTGTAGACCCTGACCTGCCCGATCACGAAATAGACGAGAAATGCTGCCATTCCGGCAATCCAGACCGCCCCGAGGAGCAACGGTATCACAGGCGCTCCGGAATTCTTCGTCTCCGGGGCCTGTGTTTCGGACGGCCGGACCTGAATTTGAATTTCCGCCGGCGTTAATTCGGTCCCGGAATTCACGGGCTGCTTGTTTTCGTTACCGGGATCTGCGGTTTCGACCGGTGCAGCGGTTGTTCCGGAAGGTGCCGCCCGGTTTCCTTCGATCGCCGTTATGACCGTCTCCGCGCCCGGAACGATGCCGAGTGGGCTTTCGATCGAAACGGGAACGAGAAGCCGGATCGCGAGAAGCGCCCAGAACACGAGCCGGACCCGCTTCAGCCTGTTACGGAAAATCAGCCGGAAGCCGACCGCCGCCAAAACGAACAGCCCCGCGGAAATGCTGACGTTTAAGAGCCGCATCAGGATCCCGGAAACAACTGTCGACAACGCGTTCATCTCATTGCCTCTCTTTCCGGAACCGGCGGATCGTCTCCTCCAGCTCCGCGATTTCCGCTTCGCTCAGCTTGTCTGCCGACGCGAACGCGGCGATGAACGACGGCAATGACCCTCCGAATCCCTCCCGGATCGTCTCCCGGGACACCGCAAGATAATAGTCCTCCCGGGCCATGACGGGCGAGACCACGCTGTCCTCGTTCCGAAACAGCCCCTTCTGGCAAAGGATCCGAAGTACCGTATACGTGGTCGGTTTCTTCCAATGAAGTTCTTCTTCCGCGAGTTTCGCAAGTTTTCCGGAGTTGATCGGGGCGTTTTCCCAGATGAGATCCGCAAAGCGCGACTGCATTTCGCCGAGAATGATGTCTGACATCGATGAGTTCTCCTTCGTTTTATTCAGGATAAACCTTGCATCTTGATTTTATTCTGAATAAACCAATTTGTCAAGCACTTTTTTCGGAAGAGAAAAACGGCAGCCTCCGTTCCCCGGAAACCGCCGCTTTCTTTAGATTGCTCTCTATTCTCTTTCTCAGAACGGTGCCACCGGCTTGTTGTCTTCGCCGAGCAGCACGGACTCCACCTTGCCGCTGCCTTCGAACGACTGCACAAATTCCATAAGGCCTTCGAACGAGCCCTGGGCATACCAAGCGAAGCCGGGGTGCTCCGCAACGAGGACGAGACCGTCGTTCCGGATCGTTCCGCCGCTCCACGTCATCGAGCCGCCGAGCCAGTAGCCGAGCGTTCCGCGGATGATGTACTCGCCGGCCTCCTGATTCATGGTATTGCCGCGCTCCAGCTCGTGGATCCCGCCTTCTTCGACGATGTAGGTGCCGCGATTGTACCGGTCGCTCATGCCGCCGGAGGCGAAGCCGCCGTTTTCGACAATGAAAGTCCCGTAGTTCGTTTCATTGGTCATCCCGGTTTCCCAGGTACCGAACAGATGGATCGTACCGTAGTTCGTGATCGTCAGGCTGTCGCCGCTGATGGCCGCGTCCGCGCGGATCGTCAGCGTGTCTCCTGCCGGGATCTCGAACGTCGCGTTTTTCTCGAGCCGCATCAGGTGAATGTCCGGATCCTCCGACGCCGCCTTCCATTCCTCGTACGTCCGGATCAGTACGTCCGGGTGGCGGATCTCGAAAGAGGCGCCTTCGACCGAGATGTTGGCATCCTCGAGGGAATAACGGTCTATGACCACGGTCTTTAAAGAGGGCATCGTTTTCAACTCGTCAAAGCCTTCGTTGATACTGATGTTGTTGAGATACAGGGTCTCGAGATTCGTGAGCGCGCTGATGCCCTTCAGGGAAAAGCCGTAATTGTCCGGATCGTCCCCCGCTCCCGCGTGCATGAGCGACAGGTCGAGAACACGGAGTTTTTTCAGTTCGAGCAGGCCGGTCAGGTCCTTCAGCGTGTTTCCGGCGAGCGACAGTTCCTCGAGATTCACGAGGGCCGCGAACTCACCGGCATCGCCGATCTCGCCGTACGGCAGCGTTTCGTCCGCCTTCGGAAGATAGAGCCGGTAGGAGCCGTCATTGGTCAGGGGATGCGCGCTGTATATGCCATCGGATTCGAACTCGCTCTTCAGCGTTTCGCCGTACAGATAGACCTTTCTCACGGAAGTCACGCTGCCGGAAATGCCGAGTTTTCCGAGCAGGGAGTCCGGATCGATCCGGTTTCCTTCGAACGGGCGGAAAATGAGGAGCAATGCGATCGCCGCGATAAGAAGCGCTCCGCCGATCAGCGTGAACAGAATGCCCCGCCGGGAGGCTTTCTTCTGCGCGTCCGTGATCTTCAGGTCCTGCAGGACCGAGGAGTCCGTGATCGCGCGGACGAAGTCCCCCTCGTCCTGATAACGGCTTTTAAAGATGCCCTGGCTGGATCCGAGCAGCAGGTTCAGGCTCTCCGGCAATTTCACGTCATCGAGAAAGACCGGAATCACGCTCCGTCCGTTTCCGACGGCTTCCGTGACGCGCGATTCCATTTCCGGCAGAGACTGCTCGCTGAAAAACAGCAAGGCAGAGGATGCTTTTTTCAGGATCCCCTGCTCTTTATTGCCGAATTTTTCCGAAAAATAAAGTTTTGCCTTTTCCGAAACGCCTTCCAGCACCTTTCCGGCGGCTTCGCGGTCGCATTCCGCAAAGGATGCGAACAAAAACGGCGACCTGTTTCCGCTGTAAGTTTTCATCGTTACCTCCTGATGATGACTTCCACGCCTTTTTTGACCAATGCTTCGACCATATCTCTCATGGAATAGGAAATGACGACCTGCCGGAGGGACTTACATTCCGCGAGTGCGGAAAGGTCCGCATCTTCGGGCATGTCCAGGATCTGCAGGATTTCCAGTTTCTGAAGGTCTTTCACCGGCCCGAAGTCCCGGATCTCGTTTCCGGAAAGGTCGAGATAGGTAAGTTCCGTCAATGCCCCGATCCCCTCGAGCGACTCCACGCTCTCGCATACGAGCGCAAGTTCCCGTACGCGGCCCGCGTTCAGCCACGAAAGGTCGGAAAAGATGCCGCGTTCCAGGGGGGTCTCCTGCAGGAAAAAGCCGGTTTCGTCGTGGCGGATGACCGACGGCTCCGTCAACAGATAATTGCCGGCGAGGTAGATCGATTCCGTTTCCGACGATTTTAAGAGGACTTCCATCGCGAGAGCGCTGTTTAACTCCGTCACCGAAACCTCATTGCCGTCCTCCGTCCGGACCGTGGTGCGTTCCACGATCGGCCGCGCCCCGAACCAGCCCTTCAAGAGCCCGACGAACGCAAGCACGCCCGCAAGCAGCAGAAGCGCCATCACGACGGCAATGATCGCCCAGACGTTGACCTTTTTCCGGCGTTTTTTCAGTTTCCGGCCGGTTCCTTCCCCGGCTTCGCCGACGAATTCCTCTCCGAGCATCTCCCTGACCGCTTCCGCGATTTTTTCCGGAGACTGAAAAGGCACGTCCGGATTCACGGAAAGCTGCATGGCCATGTCCGGCGGCAGTTCCGTCTCATCGAGACGCACCTTCAAAATGCTTTTCTTTTCTGCGACGGCGTAATTGATCTCCCGCGCGCAGTTATGGGAAGTCAGGGAATGCGCGGAAAGGAATGCCAAGACCGCGCCGGAATCCCGCAGGTGTTCGGCGATGGCTTTCGGCCAGTTCTGACCGGCCTCCAGCCCTTCGTCGTACCAGAAGCGGATTCCCTCCTCTTCCATTGCCCTAAGCACGGGGAGCACTTTCCCCGAGTCCTTGTGAGCGTAGCTTATGAATACGTATTTCCTGTCGTTTGGTCCGTTCATGAATTCTGATCGACCGGAGCTACAGGATCTTCTTCCGTTCCCTCAGCGTCCGTTTCTTCTCCGGCAAGTTCATCTTCCTCTTCGTCCGGAGTGACGATCGTGAACGAGGCGACCTTCGCGTCCGAATCCTTCGCGAGGTTGATGAGTTTCACGCCGCTCGTCGTACGGCCGAGGATCGGGATCGAGCCGATCTTCGTCCGGATGACGATGCCCTCCGTCGTGATGATCATGATCTCTTCGTCCTCGGTGACGCTTTCCGTACCGACGATGAATCCCGACTTTTCGGTCACCTTATAGCCCTTCGCACCCTTGCCTCCGCGGCCCTGCACGCTGAATTCATCGAATTCGGAACGCTTGCCGAGGCCGTTCTCCGAGACGAAGAGGATCGTCTTCTCGGGATCATGCACTTCCATCGAAACGATCTCGTCGTCCTCGCCGATCCGGATGCCGCGAACGCCGATCGAGGTCCTTCCGGAGATCCGGACGTCCTGTTCATTGAAGCGGATCGTATTGCCCTTTCTGGAAACGAGCAATACTTCCTCGTCGCCCGCCGTATCCTTGACGCGGATCAGCTCGTCGCCTTCCTTTAACGTGATCGCGAGCAGGCCGTTTTTCCGGACGTTCCGGTATTCCGCTGCCGGCGTCTTCTTGATCGTGCCGTCCTTCGTTGCCATCAGGATATAGCGGTCTTCGTCCAGTTCCTTCTGCGTCACGATCGCCGTCACGCGCTCGTCGGGCTGCAGCGGGATCAGGTTGATGACCGGCGTCCCGCGGCTCGTTCTCGACGCTTCGGGGATCTCATAGACCTTCAGCATATATACGCGGCCCTGGTTCGTGAAGAACATGATGTTGTCGTGCGTTCCGGTCATGTTGAGCTGCGTCGTGTAGTCCTCGTTCAGCACCTGCATGCCCTTGATGCCGCGTCCTCCGCGGTTCTGCGCCTTGAACTGGTCTAAGGACATCCGCTTGATGTAGCCGAGCTTCGTCATGGCCACGACCGTGTCCTCGACCGGAATGAGGTCCTCGTCCAGGATCTCGTCCTCGTCGTTCTCGATCCGCGTCTTCCGGTCGTCGCCGTATTTCTCGGTCGCGATCTGAAGCTCGTCCCGGATGACGCCGAGGAGCAGGTTCTCGTCCGCAAGGATCGCTTTCCAGTTCGCGATCTTCCGCTCAAGTTCCGCGTACTCCTCTTCGAGTTTCGAGCGCTCCAGCCCGGTCAGTGCGCGGAGTCTCATTTCCACGATCGCATTGGCCTGCGGTTCAGTCAAGCCGAAGCGGTTCATGAGGCCCTGCTTCGCGTCCTGCACGTTCGCCGCCGCACGGATGATCCGGATGACTTCGTCGATGTTATCCAGCGCAATGAAGAGACCTTCGATGATGTGCGCTCTCTCTTCCGCCTTCTTTAAGTCGAACTTCGTCCGCCGCGTCACGACGTCTTCCTGGTGCTTCAGATAATACTTCAGCATGTCCAGAATGTTCAGGACCTTCGGCTCGCCGTTCACGAGCGCCAGCATGATGACGCCGTAGGTGTCCTCGAGCGGGGTATGCTTCAATAACTGATTCAGGATCACGTTCGGGTTCACGTCGCGGCGAAGCTCAATGACGATCTCGATCTTTTCACCGGCGGACAGGTCCCGGACGTCGGTGATCCCGTCGATCTTCTTTTCCTTATGCAGTTCCGCGATCTTTTCAATGAGCCGCGCCTTGTTGACGAGGTACGGGATCTCGGACACGATGATCTTGTTCTTTCCGTTGTCCATTGGCTCGATCGTCGTGACCGAACGGATCTTGATCTTGCCGCGTCCCGTGCGGTAGGCCTGGTTGATGCCGTTCCGGCCGAGGATCACGGCGCCGGTCGGGAAGTCCGGTCCCTGAATGATCGGCAGGATCTCCTCGATCTCGGTCTCTCTCCCCTCGATCACGCGGTTGTCAATGATCTTGAAGATCGCCTCGCTGACCTCGCGCAGGTTGTGCGGCGGGATGTTCGTCGCCATGCCGACGGCAATGCCCTGCGAACCGTTGATGAGCAGGTTCGGCAGACGGCTCGGAAGCACCACCGGCTCTTTTTCCGTTTCGTCAAAGTTCGGGATGAAGTCCACGGTCTCCTTGTTTAAGTCCGCGAGGAGCTCCATCGCGACCTTCGAGAGCCGCGCCTCCGTATACCGCATGGCCGCAGGACCGTCGCCGTCCACCGAACCGAAGTTGCCCTGGCCGTCGACGAGCAGGTAATGTTCGTTCCATTCCTGCGCCATGTAAACGAGCGCGCCGTAGATCGAGCTGTCGCCGTGCGGGTGGTATTTGCCCATCGTGTCGCCGACGATACGCGCGCACTTACGCGTGGGTTTGTCCGGCGTATTGTTGAGTTCGATCATTGAATACAGAACTCTCCGCTGCACCGGTTTCAAGCCGTCCCTGACGTCGGGGATGGCACGGGAGGTGATGACCGACATGGCATAGTCCACGTAGCACTTTTCCATCGTCGGCTTCAGTTCGACTTCCTGAATCTTATCGTAAACTGTAGGTTCCATTCTTTTCCTCCGGGATCACCGCTTTTTTGCGGCCCCTTTTTCCTTCGCTTCCAAACGGCGCCTAAGTCCGCGCCTTTACTGAATGTCGAGCGTCGCGTACTTCGCGTTCTTCTCAATGAATTCGCGGCGCGGCTCGACGTTGTCGCCCATGAGCACGTTGAACGTAAGATCGATCTCCGCTGCCTGCTCCTCGTCGTAAAGCACCTTCTTTAAGACGCGGCGTTCGGGATCCATCGTCGTCTCCCAAAGCTGCTTGTAATCCATTTCGCCGAGACCTTTGTACCGCTGGACCTTGTTGTTCGAATCGCGGCCGATCGCCTGCATGATCTCTTCAAGTTCCCGGTCCGAATAGGCGTACCAGACGTTCTTTCCCTTCTCCACCTTAAAGAGCGGCGGCTGTGCGAGATAGACGTGCCCCTCCTTGATGAGGTCCGGCATGAACCGGTAGATGAAGGTCAGCAGCAGCGTCGAAATGTGCGCGCCGTCCACGTCGGCATCGGTCATCAGAATGATCTTGTCGTAGCGGAGCTTCGAAATGTCGAATTCCTCGTGGATGTTCGTGCCGAAGCAGGAAATCATCGTCTTGATCTCTTCATTGCCGAGGATCTTGTCCAGACGGGCTTTTTCGACGTTCAGGATCTTTCCGCGAAGCGGCAGGATCGCCTGCGTCGAATTGTTCCGGGCCTTTTTCGCGGAGCCGCCGGCGGAATCACCCTCAACGATGAAGATCTCGCACTCGGCGGGGTTCCGGCTGTTGCAGTCCCAGAGCTTGCCCATGAAGTTCATGGAATCGAGCGTGCCTTTCCGGCGGACCAGATCCCGGGCCTTTCTCGCGGCATCTCTTGCACGTGCGGACTGCACCGATTTTTCACAGATGATGCGCGCGGTCTGGGGATTCTGCTCGAGGAAATATGTGAGCTGCTCGGTGACGACGGCGTCGACGGCCGTTCTCGCCTCGGAGTTTCCGAGTTTCTGCTTCGTCTGACCTTCGAACTGCGGATCCGAGATCTTCACGGAAATGATCGCCGCCAGGCCTTCCCGGATGTCCTCTCCGGAGAGGTCCGTGTCATTGTCCTTCAGGATCTTATTGTCGCGGGCATATTTATTGAACACCTTTGTGAGCGCGTTCTTGAAGCCCGTCATGTGCATGCCGCCTTCCGGCGTGTTGATGTTATTGACGAAAGAATAGATCGACTCGTTGTATGCGTCGTTGTGCTGCATCGCGACTTCGACGACAACGCCGTTCTTCTCGCCGTTGCAGTAAATGACGTCCTCGTAGAGCGCCGCCTTCGAATGATTCAGATACGAAACGAACTCCCGGATGCCGCCTTCGTAATGATAGGTGTTCGACTTCTTCTCCTCGCGGTCGTCCTCGAGAACGATCTTGAGTCCGGCCGTTAAGAACGCCATCTCCCGCATCCTGTCCGCCAGCGTGTCGTACTCGAACACGGTCTCTTCGAAGATCTCACGGTCCGGGAAGAAGGTGACTCTCGTTCCGGACTCGCCTTCCGCGCAGTCGCCGACGATCTTCAGGGCATACATGACCTTGCCGCGCTCGTAGCGCTGCTTGTAGATCTTTCCCTCGTGCTTGATCTCGACCTCGAGCCATTCGGACAATGCGTTGACGACCGACGCGCCGACGCCGTGCAGACCGCCGGAGACCTTGTACCCCCCGCCGCCGAACTTGCCGCCGGCGTGCAGGATCGTGAATACGACCTCGACCGCCGGGATGCCGGCCTTTTCATGGATGCCGACCGGGATGCCGCGCCCGTTGTCCGTCACAGAGCAGGATCCGTCCGCGTTCAGCGTCACGACGATCGTATCGCAGAACCCCGCGAGCGCTTCGTCCACGGAGTTGTCGAGGATCTCATATACCAAATGATGCAGACCGCGGATCGAGGTCGAGCCGATGTACATGCCCGGCCGCTTTCTGACGGCTTCCAGTCCCTCCAGAATCTGGATTTGACTGGCATCATATTCCTGTTCCACTTCAAATTCGTTCGTCATTCGTAATTACCCCATCCGTCACGTGATATACTTTTTCCGTTTTGACCCGGTTCCGGACGAAATTCTCCAGTCCGGTACAGGTAATGAAAGTTTGTACTCCCTGTAAGCTGTTCAATAAATATTCCTGCCTCCCGGAATCCAGTTCCGAAAGGACGTCGTCGAGTAAAAGCACCGGCGGCTCCCCGGCTTTTTTCCGGATCCATTCGATCTCCGAAAGTTTGAGGGAAAGCGCTGCGGTACGCTGCTGCCCCTGCGACCCGTAGATTCTGGCATCCAGCACGGGCTCATCCTTTTTCATGGAAATGAGATCGAACGCAAGATCGTCCCTGTGCGGGCCCACGGTCGTGGTCTTCTGCCGGAAATCCCTGGCCCTGGCCTCCTTTAATTTCTGCAGGAAGTCCGGCTCGTTGACGTCCGGCTCGTAGCGGATCTCCAGGATCTCCTGCCCGCCCGTGATCGTCCGGTGCGTCTCCTTCGCGATCTCAAAAAGGTCCGAAACGAATCTTCTCCGCCCGGCAATGATCTCCTTCCCGGCATTCACGAGCGCCTCGTCCCAGACGTCGAGCGTTTCCTCCAAAGACGGCTCGAAGGCAATGTCCTTCAATAACTGATTCCTTTGCTCCAGCGCCTTCCGGTACTTCAGCCACGCCTGGTAATAGATCTTGTCCGTCAGGCTGATCTCCGTATCGAGAAACCGCCGCCGCTCTCCCGGTCCTTCCTTCACGATCTGAAGGTCTTCCGGGGAAAACAGGATCACGTTCAGAAATCCGATGAAATCCGCTGCCTTCCTGACCGGAACGGAGTCGATCGCGGCTCCCTTCGCCCGGCCTTTCTTCAAATGCACGTCGATCCGGTGCCGGATGCCCTGGCGTTCGAAAAAGAGCTTGACGTGCCCTTCTTCCTCCTGAAAGCGGATCATTTCCCGGTCATTGGCCGTACGAAACGATCTGCAGGCGGAGGAAAGATACACGGCTTCCAGAAGATTCGTCTTTCCCTGCGCGTTGTCCCCGTAGAAGATATGGATGCCGTCCTCAAACTCCAGATGCAGTTCCGGATAATTTCTGAAATTTTTCAGATCGATGGACTGGATCTTCATAGAATATCAATGCTTTCGCCGTTGTATTCCACGATGTCGCCGGGATACAGTTTCCGGCCGCGCCGAAGTTCCTGCTCTCCGTTCACGAAGACTTCCCCGTTCAGGATGACTTCCTTCGCATCCGATCCCGTTTCCACGAGATTCGACGCCTTCAGCGCCTGACCCAGTTTGATGTGGTCTTCCCTGACGCGAATGATCATGCTCACTCCTCCGTGAAGTTCACGGGCAGCACGACGTAAATGTATTTCCCTTCGGAATCCTTGATCGTGCAGGGATAATTGTACTTCACCATGTAAATGTCCACGGTCTCGTCCTCGATCACGCGGAGCGCGTCGATGAGCAGCTTCGGGTTAAAGGCGATCTTGATGTCCGATCCTTCCTTTTCGATCGAGATGCGCTCGTCAATGAGACCGGCCTGCGACTTCAACCGGATGAGGATCTCCTCGTCCGTGATGGTCATGATGACCGGCTTCTTGTCGCTTTCGTTAATGTAAAGCGCCGCGCGGTTCAGGCACTCTAAAAGCTGTCTCTTGTTAATGCTGATCTTCGTCTCATATTCCTCGCGGAGCATGGACTCGATCTTGAAATATTCCCCTTCGATGACGCGGGAAACCATCTTCGTGTTCTCGAACTCGAAGATGATGTGGTTTTTGGAGAACAGAATGGTCATTTCCTTGTTCTGATCCCCGGCAATGATCTTCGAAAGGTCGGTCATCGTCTTCCCGGGAACGATGGAGGTCATCTTCGGATACTGTCCGTTCAGTTCATTGACGCGGACGCTGATGCGGTGTCCGTCGAGTGTCGTCATGCGGATCTTGTTATCGAAGACTTCGAGATACACGCCGCCCATGGCCGCGTTCAGGTTCGAATCGGAAATGGAGAACACGACCTGATTGATCATTTCACGGACCGTGAACTGCGAAACCGTCACGGAATTCTCCGTATTCACGTCCGGAAGGGTAATGAACGAATCCGCGTCCTTTCCGGGAATGGCCGTCTTTAATTTCTCGCAATATAAGGTCACGCTGTCGTTTTCGCCGGATTCGATCGTGATGTCCGAATCGGGAAGGTTTCTGACGAGCGATGAGAAGAACGTAGCTTCCAATGCAATGACGCCTTCCTCTATGACAAGCGCATCGATCTTCGTTTCGATCCCGAGGGCGGTATCGTTGGCCGTCAGGATGATCTTGTCATTCTGGGAACGGATCAGGATACACTTCAGGATGTCCAGGGTGGTTCTCACCGGGACGGCTCTCGCAACGGTGTTCAAACCTTTTAGCAGGTTTTCTTTGGAACAGACAACTTTCATGACGGCACTCCTTTATGCATGGTATAAAATAGTACAAAAATTATTATTAATAGTAATAAGGCCCGTGGAAATGTGTAAAACTCCGGAAAGCCAGTCACTGCAAGGGTTTCCGCGAATAAAAACCCTGTTCAAAACTTTCTCGGGCTTTCACACTTTGAACGGAACGGCGGGAAAACGGAAAGCGGTACGAAAACCTGCACCGGAAGTTTTCCACGGCGTTTACAAAATTTTTCCTAGTTTTTCAACTTCTTTTTCAACAATTCGACGGTGGACCGGACGGACTCGTCCGAGGAGATCATCTTCGAAATTCTCTCATAACTGTAGGAAATGGTCGTATGATCCTTGCCGCCGACGAACTCTCCGATTTTTTGAAGCGTCAGATCGCCGAGCAAAAGGCGCAGCAGATAGATCGTGATCTGTCTGGGGTACACCACGTCCCGGTTCTGCTTTTTCGAAGTGATGTCCTGCGGGCGGATGCCGAAATGGTCCGCGACGGCATTGACGATCTGCTCCGGCGTCAGGGTATCCTCGTCCGGATTGATGTAATCGATGAGCACGGATTTCGCGATCTCCGGCGTGATCGTCGTGTTCGGATGCAGGCGGGAATAGAAATGGATCTTGTTCAATGCGCCTTCGAGATCACGGATGTTGCTCTTGATGTGGTTCGCAATGTAGCGCAGGATCTCATTGTCCACGGAATAGCCGGACGTCGCCTCTTTCCGTTCGAGGATCGCCATTCTCGTCTCGTAATCCGGGAAGGAAATGCCGACGGTAAGCCCGCTCGTGAACCGGCTGCGTAGCCGCTCCTCCAGGTTCGCGTAATCCTTCGGCGGACGGTCGGAGGAAAGCACGATCTGTTTTTTGTTTTCGTACAGATAATTAAATGCATGGAAGAAAAAGTCTTCCGTGCTCTCTTTCCCGATGATGAACTGGATGTCGTCAATGAGCAGCGCGTCGACGTCGCGGTACAGGTTCCGGTGATAATTGATCGAATCCTGATTTCTCTTCTGAAGCGTCGTGACGATCTGGTTCGTGAAATCCTCGGAAGTCATGTAAATGACGTTTTTCTCGGGGTAGTTATTCTTAATGTAGCTCGCAATGGAGTTCATGAGATGCGTCTTTCCGAGACCGGGGCCGCCGTAGATGAGCAACGGGTTGAATTCCATGCCAGGCTTGTCGGCCACGGAGATCGCGGCGGCGTGCGCGTACTGATTGTTCTTTCCGACGACGAACTCGTCGAATGTATAGCGCGGATTCAGCTTGGTCGTGGAATAGGACGAAAGAAGATCCTTTTCCTCGGGTTGCTTTTTGAACAGGACGTGGTCGCGGTTTTCAGGCGCGATCGTGAAGACGATCTCAAAAGAATCGTGGAAAAGCTCTTCCAGAACGATCTGGAAGCAGACGGAATATTTTTTCGTAAGGTGCAGAGTGATGAAACTGGCGGAGTCTTCATTGTCCGAGTCGTTCGGGAAGGAAATGACGAACGTCTTCTCTTTCAGGGAAAACGGGCGGAGCGGAGCGATCCACGTGGAATACGTAAGGTCCAATAGTTCGAATTTTTCGCGCACTTCGGCCTGGATGACCGGCCACTGTTCTGTGATCTCTTTTAACGTAACGTGAGGCATTGTATCACCCTCTGTCTTTCTTCAAATCGTAGTTATTCATAAACCGATCCGCCGGAAGCGGAAAATATCACACGTATATTATAAAATAAAACCCTATAAAAGTAAAGACCGAAAAAAAGGGAGTTGGGGAAATCAACATCAAAATTGTGGAAAATGTGGAAAAACTCATAAATCACAAAGTGAGATCTGGGGAAACTCTGAAAATCCCGAAAAAAAACGGGAAAAAAGATTAACAAAATGGTAGTCGAACAAGTGGTCGCTGCTGGCAGCGGAAATGCAGAAGATTCGCGGGATGCGGGAAAAATGAAAACAAAAAGCAACAATTTTTCAACAATTATTCCACGGAATGTGAATAAATTATGACATGAAAAACAAAAATGTGGAAAATGAGAAAAATCGTGGGGAAAACGTTTCCGGCAAAAAAAGGATTTCCTAAAGAAATTAAATAATTGTTGACTTAGCGGGGGAAACTACTTATAATCGGCGTGATGTCTTTATTTCGGGTTCTTTCTTTATTTATGTATGTAAAGAGATCGGCCGAAAAACAGTTTGATGATAGACGGAGGTGACAGACATGAAAATGACGTTCCAGCCCAAGAAGGGTTCGCACTCGAAGGTTCATGGTTTTCGTGCCAGAATGGCGACTCCCGGCGGCAGAAAAGTGCTGGCTGCGAGAAGAGCCAAAGGCAGAAAAGTATTGACGGTTCAATAAAGCCACTTGCCGGTGGCTTTATTGTTTCTAGGCTTTCTGAAAGGGATCATCCGGAGCAGACATGAGAAATATCGACTCATTGAAAAAAGAAGCGGAGTTCCGGCGGATCTATGAGGTCCATGATTCCCTGGCGGATTCAAAGCTCGTGATCTATAAAGCCCCGGGCAGCGGGAAATTAGGTATCGTTTGCAGTAAGAAAATCGGAAATTCGGTCGTTCGGCACCGATTTTCCAGACTGGTCCGGGAAGCGTACAGGCTTCACCGGGAAGAACTCGGAAATCAATACGACATCATCGTTATCGCGCGGGAAGGCGCAAAGGGACAAGGATTTTTTGAAATAGAACGCTCGTTTCTCACTCTCTTGAAACGGCATTCTGTTTTCCAGGCAAATGAGGAATCGAAGTGAGGCCGTCATGAAAACCGTGATGCTGAAATCCATCGGGTTTTACCGGAAACATCTCTCCAAATTGAAAAGGACGCCTTGCTGTAAGTTTACCCCGACCTGTTCGGAATACGCAATGCAGGCCATTGAAAAATACGGCGCGCTGAAAGGCGGCTGGATGGCTGCCAAGCGGATCGGCCGCTGTAATCCGTTCAATCACGACTCGGGATATGACCCTGTTCCTTAAAAAAGAAAAGAGGACGATATGACACTATTTACGGCAACACAAAGCAATTGGTTTTTGATCGGACCGATTGCCTGGGTACTCGGCCAGGTGATGAACTGGATCTATGAGTTCATCCATTTGATCGGACTTCCGAACATCGGTCTGGCCATCATCCTGTTTACCATCGTGGTCAAGGCGCTCTTGATCCCGATGTCGATCAAACAACAGAAGACTTCCCGCCTTCAGGCCATCATGCAGCCGGAGCTGCAGGCGGTCCAGGCGAAGTACAAGGGAAAAACGGATCAGGCGTCGATGCTTGCCCAGCAGCAGGAAACGAAGGCCATTTACGCGAAGTACGGCACCTCAATGACGGGCGGCTGTCTGCAGCTGCTCATTCAGATGCCGATCCTCTTCGCATTGTATCAGGTCATCCTGAAACTGCCGGGATACATCGGCCGTCTGAAGGACATTTATCTTCTGATCGCGGACAAGATCACGAACCTCACCGCGTTCGGCAACCGGTTGTTTGCGGCCGGTCTGGTCCAGAACACCTCTCAGGTGGGATCGACGGATCAGGTCGTGGACGTGCTGTACGGCTTCTCGCCTGAAAAATGGCAGACGTTCATTAATCGGTTCCCGGAATATGCCTCGACGTATACGGAAAAGATGCAGCAGCCGATCCAGCAGACGACGTTCTTCCTAGGCATTGACCTGACGAGAACGCCGTGGGATCTCGTGACGCAGGGCGGCATCTGGTGGGCGGTGCTCATCCCGATCCTTGCCGGTCTCTTCCAGTGGCTCAGCACGAGACTTGCGTCGGCCGGACAGCCGAAGAAGAAAGACGATTCGAACCCGCTCGGCGGCACCATGAACATCATGAACATCATGTTCCCGATCCTGTCGGTGGTGTTCTGCTTCATGTTCAACGGCGGTATCGGCATTTACTGGGTCGCGTCTTCATTGGTCCAGCTCATCATCCAGATCTTCGTCAATATGTATCTGAAGAAGATCGACCTGAACGAGATGGTCAAGAAGAACGTCGAGAAGATGAATCAGAAGCGGATCCGCAGAGGTCAGAAGCCCATTCGCATGCAGGACGTGTCAATGAGCGTGCAGAACCTCGAGGAGCAGAAGAAAGCGGAGGAAAGCGCGAAGCGTTCCCTGGCCGCATCCAATCAGGAATCCACGGATTATTATGCCAGCCATACCACTGCGAGAAAAGGCAGTCTTGCGGAGAAGGCGGGTATGGTGCAGCAGTATGAAGAGCGCCAGAGGGAAATGAAATCCGGGAAAAAGGCGCAGAACGAAGAGAAATAACAGAAAGGAACATCATGGCAGAAACATTGAAGTATTCGGCGGCCACGGTTGAAGATGCGATCACGAAGGCGACGACGGAACTCGGCGTGACGAGCGATCAGATCAAGTATACCGTCCTTGAGAAGGGATCCAAGGGATTTCTCGGCATCGGCTCGAAAGAGGCCGTGATCGAGGTGGAAGTTTCGGACGGAGTGATCCCGAAGGAAGAAAAGACCGAAAAGAAGGAACAGAAGGCGGAAAAGCCTGAGAAGAAAGAAGAAAAGAAGCCCGAGAAGAAGGAGCCGGCCAAGGTCAAGACCACGGAAAACGACGTGGCTCATTTCGAGGAAGGCAAGAAGTTCCTCGAGGACGTGTTCGAAAAGATGGGCATGAAAGTGACCGTGGAATATGAACTCGACGAAGAGGATACGCTCTCGATCAATCTGACGGGCGAAGGCATGGGCGTGCTCATCGGCAAACGCGGCCAGACGCTGGATTCCCTCCAGTACCTGACAAGCCTCGTCGTGAACCGTTCGGGCGAGCACTACATCCGCGTCAAGCTGGATACGGAAAACTACCGTGCGCGCCGGAAGGAAACGCTGGAATCTCTGGCGAAGAACATTGCCTACAAGGTCAAGCGGACGAGAAAGAGCATGTCTCTGGAGCCCATGAATCCTTATGAGCGCCGCATCATCCACTCGGTCCTTCAGTCCGACAATTTCGTCATGACCCGGTCGGAGGGCGAGGAGCCCTACCGTCACGTGGTCGTCTTCTACAGAAGAAACAAGAACGGCGAAGAGCGGTAAGATACGGGTTTCGTAATGAAGAGCGATACGATCGCGGCGATTTCAACCGGCATGACACAAGCGGGGATCGGGATCGTCCGGGTCAGCGGTCCGGAGGCGATCCCGGTGGTTTCGCGCATCTTTAAGGGGCGGAAGTCCCTTGAGGATGCGCTTTCTTATACCCTGAGCCACGGAATGATCGAAAAGGACGGCGTCTCGTACGACGAGGTCGTGGTCTCGGTGTTCCGCGCGCCGCATTCCTATACGGGGGAAGATACCGTGGAGATCAATTGCCACGGAGGTCTTTTCGTGACGCGAAAGATCCTGTCGCTCGTCGTTTCGGAAGGGACGCGACTCGCGGAACCCGGCGAATTCACGAAGCGGGCGTTTTTGAACGGCCGGATGGACCTTTCGAAGGCGGAATCCGTGATGACGGTGATCTCTTCCGGCAATGACTTCGCGCTCCGCGCCGGCGTCGCCGGGCTGAAAGGCAAGATCGAGACGGAGATCCGTGCGATCCGGAACGTTCTCCTCGACGAGATCTCGAGGATCGAAGCCGCATTGGACGATCCGGAGCATTACGACCTTACGGGGTACGGAGAAACGCTCGACCGGATCACCGGGGAGATCGAAACGAAGATGGAGGACCTCCTTCGGCGTTCGGAGAACGGAAGCATCCTCCGGGAAGGCATCCGGACCGCGATCGCGGGACGGCCGAACGCGGGAAAATCCTCATTGCTCAATCTCCTCTCCGGTTTTGAAAAGTCCATCGTGACGGAGATCCCGGGGACGACGCGGGACATCGTGGAAGAAACGGTGCGGCTCGGGGAACTGACGCTGCTCCTCATGGACACGGCCGGAATCCGGGAAACGCTCGATCCGGTCGAGAAGATCGGCGTCGACCGCGCAAGGAATGCGGTGTCGGAAGCCGATCTCGTCTTATATCTCGTGGACGGAACGGCCGGAAAAACGGCGGAGGACGAGGAAAACCTTGACTCATTGCCGCCGGAAAAGACCGTGATTCTGTATAACAAATCGGATGCGCTGGACGAAGAAACGCGGCAGCGGATCCTTGAAACCGGCGGTCTTCTCTTCTCCTGCAAGACGGAGGAGGGGCTGAAAACGCTGGAACAGATCGTGACAGACCGCTTTCTCGCGGGAGAGATCTCGTTCAATGAGACCGTGATCCTGACGAGCGAGCGCCAGATCGCATTGCTTCGCGAGGCGCTGGAGGAAGTCCGGGAAGTGAGAAACGGCATCCGGGACGGCGTTTCGGAAGAATTTTTGTCTGCGGATCTTCTGTCCGCCTACACTTCGCTCGGAAAGATCATCGGCGAAGCGGTGGGCGACGACGTGGCCGACCGGATCTTTGAGAAATTCTGCATGGGAAAATGAGCATGGATCGAGTGGAAGAAACCTATGACGTCGTGGTGGTCGGCGCGGGGCACGCAGGATGCGAGGCCGCGCTCAGTGCCGCGCGGCTCGGCGAGGAAGTGATCGTGTTCACGGTCAGCGTGGATTCGATCGCGCTCATGCCCTGCAATCCGAACATCGGCGGCACGTCGAAGGGACACCTCGTCCGCGAGGTGGACGCGCTCGGCGGCGAGATGGGCAAAAACATTGACAAAACCTTCATCCAGTCGAAGATGCTGAATGCTTCGAAGGGACCGGCGGTGCATTCGCTCCGCGCCCAGGCCGACAAGCAGGCGTATTCCCGCGAAATGCGGAAAACGTTGGAAGAAACAGAGCATCTTACGATCCGGCAGGCGGAAGTCAGCGACCTCATCGTGGAAGACGGGGAGGTCCGGGGCGTTATGACGGTCTCCGGCGCGGTGTATCACGCGAAAGCCGTGATTTTGACGACCGGCGTGTACTTAAAGGCGCGCTGCGTGTACGGTGACGTCAGCGAATACACGGGCCCGAACGGCTTAAAGGCCGCCAATGCTCTTTCGGAGAATCTCCTCCGCCACGGCATTGCGCTCCGCCGGTTCAAGACCGGCACTCCGGCCCGGATCGACGGCCGCACCATTGATTATTCGAAGATGCAGGAACAAAAGGGCGACGTGCCCATCGTTCCTTTTTCCTTTGAAACGGATCCGGAATCGATCCAGAAAGCGCAGGTCTCCTGCTGGCTGACCTACACGAACGAGGAGACGCACCGGATCATTCTGGAAAGCATTGACCGCTCTCCGCTCTTCTCCGGGAGCATTCAGGGGACCGGGCCGAGGTATTGCCCGTCGATCGAGGATAAGGTGGTGCGGTTCCGCGACAAGGACCGGCATCAGGTGTTCATTGAGCCGGAGGGCCTGTATACCTCGGAAATGTACGTGGACGGAATGTCCTCTTCTCTTCCGGAAGACGTGCAGCACAGGATGTACCGGTCGGTGCCGGGCCTCGAGCATGCGAAAGTCGTGCGCAATGCCTACGCCATCGAGTACGACTGCATTGACGCGCGGCAATTGAAGAATTCCCTGGAATTCAAGGCGATCCCGGGACTCTTCGCCGCCGGACAGTTCAACGGCTCTTCCGGATACGAAGAGGCGGCGGCGCAGGGGCTCATTGCCGGGATCAATGCGGCCCGGAAGAATCACGGGAAAGAGCCGGTCGTGCTCGACCGGAGCGACGCCTACATCGGCGTGCTGATCGACGACCTCGTGACGAAGGAAAATCGCGAACCGTACCGGATGATGACGAGCCGCGCGGAGTACCGGCTGCTTTTGCGGCAGGACAATGCAGATCTGAGGCTGACGGAGCTCGGGCATGAGATCGGACTCATTTCTGAGGAACGGTATCAGCGCTTTCTCTCCTACCGCGAGGCGGTGGATCGGGAAGTTTTGCGGCTCGAATCGTTCCGGGTGGGCGATACGCCGCAGGTCCGGGCATTTCTTTCGGAATACGGGGCAGCGGAACTGAAGTCAGGGGCGACGCTCTCGGAACTCCTCCGCCGGCCGGAGATCACGTACGAGGCGCTTTCCGACTTGGATCCCGGACGGCCCGCGCTTCCGGAACGCGTGTGGAAGCAGGCTGAGATCCGGATCAAGTATGCGGGGTACATTGAGCGGGAAGAACGGCAGGTACACGCGTTCAAGGCGCTCGAAAACCGCCGCATCCCCGAGGATCTCGATTATGACGAGGTGCCGAGCCTTAGGATCGAGGCAAGGCAGAAACTGAAGGAATACCGGCCGTCTTCGGTCGGACAGGCAGGCCGGATCGCCGGCGTGTCGCCGGCAGACGTCGCGGTTTTATTGGTCTTTTTGAAACGGAAACAGGGCGTGGCCGCCCCGGCCGACGAGAAAACGGAATGAGCGAAGAACGGGAAAAACTGAAAAGCAGTCTGTCGGAGATCTTTGAAGCAGCGGAAATGCCGCTTTCGGAAGATTCGGCGGAAGCGTTCCTCTCCTACTTCGAACTTTTGGTCGAGCGGAACAAGGTCATGAACCTGACCGCGATCACGGAGCCGGAAGCCGTATTTGTCAAGCATTTCCTGGATTCCGCGATTTTATGGAAACTGTGCGGGGAGACGGTCGGCGGTCGGGATCAAATCTCTGTGATCGACGTCGGGACCGGCGCGGGGTTCCCCGGAGTCCCGTTAAAACTGATGCGGCCGGAAATCTCGCTCACGCTCCTCGATGCATTAAAAAAGCGGATCGGGTTTCTGGAAGAAGTCCGTACCGCGCTTTCTTTATCTGACGTCCGTACCGTTCACGCCCGCTCCGAGGACGCGGCCGGGACGGGAAGCGAATACCGCGAATCCTTTGATCTCGCGGTCTCCCGGGCAGTCTCCGCATTGCCGGTCCTGTCCGAATACTGCTTGCCGTTCGTGAAGGTGGGCGGGTATTTCATTGCTTACAAATCGGGCGAAGCCGAAGAAGAAATCAAAAGCGCCGAGCATGCACTCGGCATACTCGGCGGTCGTCTGGAACAAGTGATCTCCTATACGCTTCCGTCCACGGACATTTCCCGGACGTTGCTTCTCATACGAAAAATAAGGGAAACGCCGAAGCAGTACCCCAGAAAAGCAGGTAAACCGGAAAAGAAGCCGCTTTAACGGTGACTCATTCCAACGGGGCCTCGGTCGAATCTTCCGGAATGATGCCTTCGTCGATCTTCTCTTCTCCGTCGTAGTCTTCCGGAATGTCCGGATTCTCTTCCTCTGTCAGATCATCGATGTCCCCGATGTCTTCCGTGATTTCTTCTTCGGGCTCGGTCTTCAAGGTGACCGGTTCAATGATGATGTCATCGTCAGACTCTGCAGGCAGGGTCAGGTCTTCGGTCGGATCAGCCGTCGGCGCCTCGGTCGGGGCTTCGGTCGCGGAAGTCGGATCCTGTTCCTTCGTCGGATCGGTGTTCGCGCAGGCTGCGAACAGAAGCGCGACAGCGGCCAATGACAGGAAAAGCATGCTCAGTTTCTTCATAATGTCCTCCTCGTGTTGCTAGGCTCTGATGAAAATACCAAATATGGTGTCTTAATCTATTTTCAAAACAACATCTTGTGGTTGTTTTAAATCGTTTACGATTCCTCGCTCTTCGCTTCTTCCGGATAAAACTCTTTCAGGAAGTACCCTCTCGACCAGGCCATCTTTCCGTCCGCAGTCCTGAGATCGACCCGGAAATAAGACCGGTCCAAAAGTCCGTGCTCTCTCACTGCGTTCACGAAGTTCGAAAGATCGTATTCCCCGTGCGTCAGCACGCTGCCGGTGTTCATGCGCCCGCTTCCGCGGAAATACCGCTTGTTCGTCACGACGCTGATGACCTCCACGGGATCCGAATCGACGGTCAGCACGCACGTTTCCGGATCGAAAGTCAGGTCAATGAACTTCGGACCGGTCGAGGCGAAGGTGTTCTTCGCTTTCAGCGCCTCATAAACGCTGTCATAGGAAAGGTCCTTCGTCTTCACGTACGTCGCGCCGTGTCCGATGTGAGAAACGGCATGACTGTCGTCGGAAGCCGTCGGCGCCACTTCTTTCCCGAGATACAGGAAATCGTCAAAGGCGTTTTCCGACGTATCACTGTACCGTCCTGCGCCGCCGGAGTCGGAATTAAAGACTTCCACGAAATCGAAACCGCTCAGATCACAGTAATCCGGATAACGGTTGAGCGACCAACCGGGGTGACAGAACGTCACGAGATACCCTCTTTCCTTGGCCTGCGCCACTGCGGCGTTCACGTTGCGCTGGTCCGGATACCGGGAATGCTCTCCCTGGCAATAGTCCTGAATGTAATTCAGGGCATTGCCCCAGAATGCGGAGCGCGTCGCCCACGGATAAAAGGTTTCGTCCGGACGGGACGCGATGAGCACCATGTGGTACACCTTTTTTAACGGGAACGGCGACGGATCCTCAAAATCCACGAACTCATACTCGGTCGAGGTCAGCGCGAGGAAATGCTCGTCGGTGAGCTCCGGATGCGGCATCAGAAGCTCGTGATCCGAAAAGGCGACGATGTCGTACCCGCGCGCCTGATATTCCTTCTTCGCTTCCTCCGGAGTCAGCGAGCCGTCGGAATACGTCGTATGCGTGTGCAGGTTCGCCTTGCGGAACGATCCTTCTTCACCGAAAAGGTAATGCTTCATACGTAACCCCCCCTCGCTGCTTCGAGCAAATCCGGCCGGCAGAAAACTGTCGGGCATATCTCCGTAAAGTATACTACTTTGAACGGGAAAAAGCAAGCGTTTATTGAGAATCGGCCGTGCGGGAACGGCAGACAACGTTTCTTACGGGGACGGATCCCTGCCGGCGGGATTGTTCCACGTGGAACAATTGACCGCTCGCAAAAAAACAGCGCACGATTTTTCGCGCAAAGGTGGAAAAATCTTTCGTTTCGTGGTATAGTAAAAATACGGTGAAAAGATGCCCTGCGGACAAAGCGCGCGGCATCCGGCAGCCGCAGAGAATCGATAACAGGAGCATTCATGGGTAAAATCATTGCAGTGGCCAATCAAAAAGGCGGCGTTGGAAAAACCACGACGGCCGTCAATCTGTCCGCCGCGCTCGCGAAAAAAGGCAAGAAGGTCCTTCTGGTCGATCTGGACCCGCAGGGCAACGCCACGAGCGGCCTCGGCGTCAGTAAAAAGCAGGAAAACACGGCGTATGACATGCTGGTCAACGACGTGCTGACGGAATTATGCATCCGGAAGGGGGTCTACGAGTCCCTGGACATCATCCCCTCGACCGTCGACCTCGCCGGCGCTGAGATCGAGATGCTCGACCTGGAACGGCACGAGTTCGTTCTGAAGAAGAAACTCCGCGTCGTCGCCGACAAATACGATTTCATCATCATCGACTGTCCGCCGAGCCTGAATCTGCTGACGGTAAACGCCCTGACGACGGCGGATTCCGTGCTTGTACCGATCCAGTGCGAGTTTTACGCGATGGAAGGTCTGACGCAGCTGACCTATACGGTGCGGCTCGTTCAGAAGAAGCTGAACCCTGCGCTGAAGATGGAAGGCGTCGTCTTTACGATGTTCGACGTCCGGACGAATCTTTCGCAGCAGGTGGTGGACAGCGTCCGTCAGTATCTGAAAGACACGGCGTTCAACACGATCATTCCGAGAAACGTGCGCCTTGCGGAGGCGCCGTCCCACGGAATGCCGATATTTGAGTACGACCCGAGATCCGCGGGCGCGGAAGCATACCTTGCCTTGGCGGATGAAATAATGTTCCACGTGGAACAATCCCGATCGGAGGGCTGACATGGCAGTGAAAAACAAAGGACTGGGCAAAGGATTAAGCGTATTGTTCGGCGATACCGAAGACGTGGCCGCGAAGACGGCGGCGCCCGAAGAGAAAACGGCGGAAACCGTGGTGAAGATCGGGCTCGTCGAGCCGGACCGGAATCAGCCGCGAAAGGATTTCGATGCGGAATCATTGAAGGAACTGGCAGATTCGATCCGCGAGCACGGCATCATCCAGCCGATCATCGTGCAGAAAAAGGGCGCGCATTATCAGATCGTGACCGGCGAACGCCGCTGGAGAGCCGCGAAACTCGCGGGATTGAAGGAAGTGCCGGTCCTGATCCGGGAATATACCGAGGAGAATGCAGCGGAGATCGCGCTCATTGAGAACATCCAGCGGAAAGACCTGAATCCGATCGAAGAGGCGGAGGCTTACCGCCGGTTGCTCGACGAATTCGGCCTGACGCAGGAAAAGTTGGCGGAGCGCATTTCCCGAAATCGCGTGAACATCGCGAATTCGCTCCGGCTTCTGAAACTCCCGGAAGCCGTGAAAACGCTCGTGAAAGAGGGAAAGATCTCGACCGGGCACGCGAAAGTGCTGCTTTCCGTGGAGGATCCCGCGAAGCTCACGCTGGCCGCGAACGAGGTCGCAGCATCCAATTTGAGCGTCCGCGAGACCGAAAAACTCGTGAAAGCGCTTGACAAAACGCCGGAGAAGAAGAAACCCCTGAAGAATAAGGTCGCGTACGACGAGACGGAGCATATGCTCAGCCGGAAACTCGGAACGCGCGTCCGCATCAGTAGAAAAGCCGAGAACAGCGGCAAAATCGAGATTTCTTTCAGTTCGCTGGAGGATTTTGAACGGATCACGGATCACATCCGGTAGGAGGCGCAATGGGCTTTTTTGAATCAATGAATCAGGCGCTCGCTCCGGTGTCGGGATACATTGCCATCGCTTCGGCGGTCATTGCCGTGGCGGCGGCGGTGCTCGCGATCGTCATGGCGACCCGGTACGGCCGGCTGAAGCACCGCCTGGACCGATTCGTGCAGGGGAGGGATGCGGCCTCGTTGGAGGACATCCTGCTGCGCGTGTTGGAAGACAACCAGAAGGTGAAGGTCCAGCTGAAGAATAACGTCAGCGAGATCGTCCGGATCAACGAAAACCTGCTTTCCGCATACCGGAAGATCGGCATCGTGAAATATAACGCGTTCCCGGGAATGGCGGGCAAGGTCAGTTCGAGCGTCTGCCTGCTGAACAATGAAAACAACGGCATCGTGATCAGTTCGGTCCACGGACAGGAGGGGTGTTACACCTACATCCGCGAGATCATGAACGGCAAGTCGGTCGGCGCATTGACGAAGGAAGACGAGGAAGCGTTAAAGAGTGCGCTGCAGATGGAGATCTGAGCCGCCGGGATGGATAGATTACGGGTTTAACGAATAGTTATAAGCGGATCCGGAGGTCGTTTTGGCAGAGAAGGGTATGAAAAAACAGAACAGACATTTCTTTTTCAACGCGGGAATGACGGTGCTCTTTTTCGTGTTCCTGCTTTCGGCGTCGGTATTCGCGGCGGTCGCGTTCCGGCCGTTATATTACTGGCTCATTAATCTTCTGAAGATCCCCGAAAGCACGGGATACAATTACGAGACCTGCAAGACCAATTTTGACGTGCTGATCCGGTACAACATGTTCTTCGGGCCGGACATCCTGGAATTCCCCGACTTTGTCATGAGCATCAACGGGGCCACGCATTTCAAAGAAGTCAAGACGATTTTCGTGACTTTGCAGTACGTGGCAATGGGAAGCGGGCTTCTAATGATCCCGGGCTGCATTTTAGCGCGTAAAAAGTGGGCGTACGGCTGGCTGAAGGCGACGATCATCCTGACGCTCTCAGTCATCGGCACGGTCGGCCTGGCCATGCTCGTCAACTGGGAATGGACGTTCGTCCTGATGCACAAGATCTTATTCAGAAACGATTACTGGCTGTTCGATCCCTGGCAGGATCCGATCATCAACATTCTGCCGAACGGCGTGTTTTTCGCCTACGGGGCGCTGATCCTGGTGTTGATGGGCATCGGGCTTGTCATTGCCGGGCTGGTCTACCGGAAGAAGAAGGGAAATATCGCGAAAGTGACGGCCGTCCGGAAGAGCGGGCGCGCCGGGAAAAAGGGTTGATCATGGGAAAAATCTATTACATCATCGGCAAGAGTTCCACCGGGAAGGATTCGATCGAGAAGCGGCTCATTGCGGACCCCGAACTCCATCTTTCCGAGATCACGCAATACACGACGCGCCCGAAGCGGGACGGCGAGACGGAAGGCGTGGAGTATCATTTCATTACGGAAAAGGAAGAGGAGAAACTCCGGAAAGCCGGGAAAATCATTGAGCAGCGCGCATACAACACCGTGCACGGCATCTGGAAGTACATGATGGTGGACGACGGGGCGGTCGATCTGAAGAAACATGATTACGTGGCGGTCGGGACGCTCGCTTCCTACGCGGAAGTCCGCCGGTTTTTCCCGAAGGGGACGGTGGTGCCGATCTACATTGACGTGGAGAAGGGCGAACGCCTGTACCGCGCGGTGATCCGGGAGCGGAAGAGCGCGCATCCGAAATATGAGGAGCTTTGCCGGCGCTTTCTCGCGGACGAGGCGGATTTCGACGAGGCGCATCTGAAGGCCGTCGGGCTCATGAAGGAGAACGGCGAGATCGTGAACCGGATCGAAAACCGCGATCTGGACGAGACCGTGAACAAGATCAAGGAAATGATCAAAGGATAAGAATTGCAGAACTATAACGAGAAAATTTTAGGAGATCTTCGCCGGGTCGCCGAGAAAAACCGCGTGGCCAATGCCTATCTCATCTCGGGCGGCACCAAGGAAGACCGGCTTTTCGCGGGCGAGGCGTTCGCGAAGCTTCTGGTGACGTCGCCGGCGGACGTGATCCGGCCGGAACAGGAAAAGGCTTCCCTGTTTTCCGTGGACGACGTCCGGAGAACGATCTGCGACACCGCGTACATCAAGCCTTACGGCACGGGGAAGAAGGTCTATCTCGTGGAAAATGCGTCGCTCATGAACGTGCAGGCACAGAACGCGCTCTTAAAGACGCTGGAGGAGCCGCCGGAGTACGTGGTGATCCTGCTGCTTGCGCCGAACGCGGAGACCTTCCTTCCGACGGTCTTAAGCCGCGCGGTGAAGATCAATCTTGCCGAAGAAAAAATCCCGGAAGACAATGAAGGTACGGCGGAGCTTCTGGAAGGGCTCGGACGGGTATTGGCAGACGGGCAGGACATGAAAATCGAAGAGGTCATTGCCCTGCTTCAGCAATACAGGAAAGATCAGAAGGGCACGGCGGAGGCAGCGGAGATCGGCCGGCGGGGCGCGCGGGACGTGACGGAGTTCATCCGTTCGTGGTTCTGCGATGTGCTGGTCGTGAAACTCGGCGGCAATGAGTCGTTGTTACGTCACAAGGAGGCCGAAAGCGCGATCCGCGATGCGGCGGAAAGGCTTTCGCCGGAACAAATAGGAGAGATCCTGAAGTTGGCGGAGGAAGCGAGAGCACGGACCGAAGCGAACGTCAGTTTTGAATTCAGTTATGAGACGTTGTTTCTGGGCATTGCCCGGATCTTTGAAGCGAGACTGTAAAACGGTCGAAGCGTTACAGGTAAGGAGGCAGAATGAAGACGGTAGTCGGTGTAAAGTTTGCGCACCAATGCAAAGTGTATTATTTTGATCCCGGCGATCTCCCGATCAAGCGGGGGGACGGGGTCGTCGTCCGTACGGAGCAGGGACTGGAGTTCGGCGTGGTTTCTTTCGCGCCGACGGAACTGCCGGACGAGAAGGTGAAGACGGAATTGAAGAAAGTGGTCCGGATCGCCACCGACGACGACCGGGACCAGGTGAAACTGAACAAGAAGAACGAGAAAGACGCGATCCGGATCTGCAGGTCCCGCGTGGAAGCGCACGGGCTGCAGATGAAGCTTCTTATGGCGGAATATGCGTTTGACCGGTCGAAACTGACGTTTTACTTCACTTCCGAGGGATACGTTGATTTCCGTGCGCTTGTGAAGGACCTTGCGGGCATTTTCCGTACCCGGATCGAGCTCCGTCAGGTCGGCGTCCGGGACGAAACGAGGCTGCTCGGCGGGCTCGGCGTCTGCGGAAGGGAACTCTGCTGCGCAAGCTGGATCACGGAATTCGCGCCGGTCGCCATCAAGGAGGCGAAGGAGCAGAATCTTTCCCTGAATTCGGTGAAGATCTCGGGTTCCTGCGGCCGTCTCATGTGCTGCATCAAGAACGAGGCGGACACCTACGCGTATCTGAATTCCAAATTGCCGGCGATCAATTCCGAGGTGCGGACGGCCGACGGCGTGACCGGCACGGTCAAGGCGGTCAACGTCCTGCTGCAGAAGGTGACGGTGCTCATCGGCGGCGAAGGCGACGACCGGGAAGAGCGGGAATACAAGGTCGAGGAACTGCAGTTCCGGCCGGGCAAGAAGAAGGAAAAGGCGCCGGCGGAAGAGACCGAGAAGGACAAGTCCGGGAAGAGCAAACCCGAAAAAGACCGCCAGGAAAGCGGACGGCCGGACAAAGACCGGCCCGACAGGGAAAAGAAGGAGAATCGTTGACGGTGGAGCGCATTGACGACCTTCAGCGCGCCGGCTACCGCCTGATCCAGGACCCCGCGAAGTTCTGTTTCGGCGTGGATGCCGTCCTGCTTTCCTGGTTTTCCCGCGTGAAACCGGGCGAAAGGGCGATAGACCTCTGCAGCGGCAACGGGGCGGTGATGTTCCTCACGGACGCGCGGCATCCGGGCGCAAAGTGGACCGGCCTGGAGATCCAGGAAGATGTCGTGGAGGAAGCCGCGCGGTCCATCTTGCTAAACAGGACCGGCGACCACATGGAAGCGCTTGCCGGCGACGTCATCGGCGCGGGAGAACGGTTCGGCAGGGCTTCTTTTGACGTGGTGACCGTGAATCCGCCGTACAAGAAGGCCGGCAGCGGACTTAAAAATCCTTCGGAAACCAAGGCGATCTCGCGGCACGAGATCCTGTGCACTTTGGACGACGTCCTGCGGGAATCAGCGGCGTTATTAAAGGACGGGGGCCGTTTTTACATGGTGCACCGCCCCGAACGCCTGACGGAGATCCTTTCGGGGATGCGGGAGCGGAAACTGGCGCCGAAAGACGTCGTTTTTGTCCATCCTTTTGCGGACAAGGACGCGACGATGGTCCTCGTTTCCGGCATCCGGGGCGGGAGAAATTCCGTGAAGATCGGACCGCCGGTCGTGATCTACGAGACGCCGGAACGGTATTCCTCGCAGTATCTGAAAATCTATTCGGAGTAACAAAAGTGAGTATGACAAGCGGAACCCTTTACCTTTGCGCGACGCCCATCGGCAATCTCGGCGACATGACGGCGAGATGCATCGAAACGCTGAAGGGCGTGGACGTCATTGCCGCAGAGGACACGAGGAACAGCATCAAACTTTTGAATCATTTTGACATTCATACGCCGATGACGGCCTACCACGAATTCAACCGTTTCGAAAAGGCGGACGAACTCGTGGAACAACTTCTTTCCGGGAAAAACGTGGCCTGCATCACGGACGCGGGCACGCCGGGCATCTCGGATCCCGGGGAAGTGCTGGTTCAGAAGGCGATCGAAGCCGGGATCCGGGTGACGTCATTGCCGGGCGCGTCGGCGCTCACGACCGCGCTCGTGATTTCCGGCCTGTCCACGCGCCGGTTCCGGTTCGAGGGCTTCCTTCCGAAAGAGAAAAAGGAACGGGAAGAGATCCTGGCCGAAGTGAAAGAAGATACGGCGACGCTCGTGTTTTACGAGGCGCCGCACCGGCTGGTCCGAACGCTGGAAGACCTCCTTTCGGCACTCGGTGACCGGAAGATCGCAGCCTGCCGGGAACTCACGAAGGTGCACGAGAACGTGGACCGGCTGCGTCTTTCCGAAGCCGTGCGTCTGTTTTCCGCGGAGGAGCCCCGGGGCGAGTTCGTTCTGGTCGTGGAAGGCCGCGATCCGGAAGAGAAACGGTCGGACGAGCGGAAGGAATGGGCGGCGCTCTCGATCCCGGAACACCTGAAGCTGTACGAGGACCGCGGAATGGACCGGAAAGAGGCGATGAAACAGGTCGCGACGGACCGCGGGATCCCGAAACGCGAGGTGTACCGCGCGGTCGTGGAAGAAAAGGCGTAAACTGCGGATAGCGAAAAATGTGGTTGCATTTTTCGGGACTTTGTTGTAAAATGGCAAAGTGCTGAAGAAAACGGCGTCTTAGCCAAGTGGTAAGGCATGGGTCTGCAACACCCTGACCGCCGGTTCAAATCCGGCAGACGCCTCTTTCAGAATACCGCAGAATTCTGCTTGCAGAGTTTTGCGGTTTTTGTTTATAAAACGGTTGATGAAACGGAGGACGGAGATGGCAATGAAAACGGAATGGAATCTGGGGATTTTGTACGACGGGTTTCAGGACGAGCGGTATCAGGCGGACAAGGCCTCGCTCGGCGAGACCATCCGTGAGCTCGGGGCGCTGATCGCTGAGACGGCGGAACCGCTCACGGCAAAGGCGGCGGAACAGCTGCTGTTACAGGAAGAACGGCTGGAGACGCTCGCCGGAAATCTTTTGATTTATGCTTCGCTCCGGCAGGCGGCCAATACGGAAGACAGCGAAGCCATGGCGGAGACGGCCGGGCTGCTTCGCATGTATTCCGAAGCGGCGGGGAGCCTGGCGGCAGCGGAGAAGCTGTTCGGCACGGTCGAGGACCCGGACGCACTCGCGGGCGAAAGCGAGGTCATTGCCCGGAACCGGTACCTGTTCGACGAAGCGAAGCGGAACGCGAAGCATCTGCTCAGCAATGAGGAGGAGTCCTTGTATGCGGCAATGGATGCGACGGGCGGCAAGGCCTGGGGCGATCTGCAGTCCTTCCTGACATCAACGCTGAAGGTGGACTACGACGGCAAAGTCGTGACCTTGTCTGAGATCCGGAACCTTGCGCATTCCGCCGATCCGGCGGTCCGGAAGGCCGCGTACGAGGCTGAGATCAAAGCCTACGAAAAAGTGAAGGATTCTGTCGCCTTTTCGTTAAACCAGATCAAGAATCAGGTGACCATGATCTCGAAGCGCCGAAAGTTCGAATCCCCGCTCGATCAGGCGTTGGATGCGGCGAAGATGAGCCGCGCGACGTTAGACGCCATGATGGAAGCGGTGAAGGAATCCCTGCCCGCATTCCGGAAATATTTCCGGAAGAAGGCAGAATTGCTCGGACACAAGAACGGCCTGCCGTGGTACGACCTCTTCGCGCCGGTCGGCGAGAATCAGACGAAGTTTACGGTCGAGGAAGCGAGAGACTATCTCCTGGAGTGCTTCGGTGCGCTTTCGCCGGAGATCCGGGCGCTCATGGACGATGCGTTCCGTGGCGAGTGGATCGATTTTTACCCGAGAAACGGCAAGGAAGGCGGCGCGTTCGACTGCGGCATTCCGGACAAAAAGGTGAGCCGTGTCCTGACCAATTTTGACGGCAATTTTGACTCGGTCGACACGCTGGCGCACGAGCTCGGACATGCGTTCCACGACCGTCAGGTCCAGGACGAGCCGGTGCTTCTCCGCGATTATCCGATGCCGGTCGCAGAGACCGCGTCGACGTTCAATGAAGTCCACCTCGGACGGTATGCGCTCGCAAAAGCTTCGGGGGAGGAGGCCATTGCCCTGCTCGAAAGCAACCTCAGCAATACCGCGCAATGCGTGGTCGACATTTACAGCCGCTATCTCTTCGAGACGGCCGTGTTCGAGGAGAGCGGATCGAAGTTTCTGATGGCGGACGACCTGAACGAGATCATGCTCCGCTGTCAGGAGGAGTCTTACGGCGACGGGCTGGATCCCGAGATCCGGCACCCCTATATGTGGCTTTGCAAGAGCCATTATTACAGCTCCGGCCTGAGTTTCTACAATTTCCCGTACACGTTCGGCAATCTTTTCGCGGAAGGGTTGTACGCCGTGTACCGCGAGGATCCGGAAGGCTTCATGCCGCGCTATAAGGAAATGCTGCGCACCACGCCCGTGCATACGATGGAAGAAAACGGGAAGATCATGGGCCTCGACCTGACGGATAAGGCGTTCTGGGAAAAGAGCCTGAAGGGGATCGAAGAAGAGATCGAACGGTTCTGCAAGGCATAAGAAAAAGCGCGTGTTAAGGGAGAGAAGGAAAAATGAAACGTAATACGGTCGTCTGGTTGGTCCTGGCAGGAGCGATCGTCCTGGTTGTCGGGGCATTGTTCGTTTTGGCATTGGCGATGGCAAATTGGGACATTTCTTCGCTCGGATTTAAAAAATTCGTGACGGAAACGGTGGAAATCGGTGAGAAAGCGGAGCGTGTCGAGGTCCTTTCCGAGACGGCGGACGTGACGCTTGTGCCGTCAAAGGACGGGCATTGCCGGGTGACGTTCTGTGTTCGCGAGGACTATACACGCACGGCTGCCGTGAAGAGCGGGACGTTGCAGATCGAGGCGCGAAAAGAGGGGAACGGCTTTTCGCTTTCGGATATCTTTTCGTTCGGATCGTCTGAAATCACGGTCGAACTCCCGGCGGGCGAGTATGAATCGCTTTTCGTGACCGGTGCTACGGGCGATGTGGTGATCCCCGGCGACTACCGGTTCAACGAGATGCAGATCGCGGTCAGCACCGGCAAGGTGGAGTGCAACGCCTCCGTCACCGGTACGGCGGAAATTACCGGCAGCACGGGGCGGATCACCGCGGAAAACATGAAAGCGGGCGAAATCCGGTTTGCGCTTTCGACGGGGCGGATCCTGCTTCAGTCCGTGGACTGCACCGGCAATGTGCAGCTGAAATCCACGACCGGGGCGATGGAACTCACCGACGTTCGCTGCCGCGATTTCAGTTCAGACGCTTCCACCGGCCGTTTGACCATGAAAAACGTCCTCGCGGAAGGGCAGATGACGATCGAGCGGAGCACCGGCGACGTCTCGTTTGACGACTGTGATGCGGCGGAACTCTTCGTGAAGACGTCGACCGGCGACGTGACCGGGACGCTTCGCTCAGAGAAGGTGTTCGCTACGGGCAGCACTACGGGGCGGATCGAGGTGCCGGAAACGGTCACCGGAGGCAAGTGCAAGATCACGACCACGACCGGCGATATCCGGATCGGGATCAGCGGGCAATGACCCCGCCGGACGGGGCGAGGGAGACGGCGATTTCGGGAGAGAATCGCTGAAGGAAAAATCAACAGATTTGAAAAAGCTCGGCAAAAACCGGGCTTTTTTATTGTTTCTCGGCAAGGAAAGTCCCCGAAACGCATATCAAAAATTTTTTTCAAAGGCGGCAGCGCACGCGCGGCGGGCTTTGGCGCGAAAGGCATACAAAAGGGCAGGCGCTTTGTGACTGTTCATTTTTCCTGCGGGCTGGTAGAATCGAGACACTTCCTTCGCGGAATGAGCGGCGGGAAGGCGGGCCGGTAGACGCGGCGCGGGAAAGGAATGCTTCATGAAGGATCTCTTGGCCATTTATGATGCGGATACGGAATATGCGCTCCGGCTCCGGGACGCGCTGAATAAGGAAAGCGGGTTCCCATATTATGCGGAAGTCGCGAAAAGCAAAGAAGAACTGGAGTCTCTGGTACGGGATTCCGGCGCGGAAGTGCTGCTGACGTCGGGAGGGGACCCGGCGCCCGAAGGCGTGAAGACGGTGGTCCGCCTGACCGATGCGCCGGGATACGCCGGCGGAGAGCCTACGGTGTTCCGTTATCAGCCGGCGGAGAAGATCCGGGATGCGATCTTAAAATGCCGTCGGGTGTCGGAAGGATTGGAAGAGGACCGGGCGGCCCGGCTTCACCGGGAAACCTGGATCGGCGTGGCGTCTCCGGTCGGGAGGGCATTGAAAACCTCGTTTTCTCTCGTGCTGGGGCAGCTGCTTTCGCAGCGGCAGAAGACGCTGTACGTGAACCTGGAGCCGTGTCCGGGAACGGCCGTCCTCTTCGGGACCGGTTTTTCCAAGGACCTTTCCGAACTTTTATACGAAGGAATGAAGGCGGACTGGGACGGCAGCGGCGAGTTTACGGCAACGGTCCACGGATTGGACGTACTGGTGCCTGCGGCAGTGCCGGAAGACGTGTACCAGACGGATCCCGCGTTCCTTTCGGCCGTGATCCGCAAATATGCTTCGGCAAATCAGTATGAAACCGTGGTCGCGGACTTAGGAAGCGAATTCCGGCTGACGGAGGCCTTTCTTCCGTTTCTGGACAAGCTCTACGTGCCGACCCGGAACGAACCTTTGCAGGAAGCGAAGGTGGCAGAGTACCGTGAATGGCTGACCCGTGTGACGGATCCGTCGTTTGAACATAAGACGGAAGTCCTGTCATTGCCCGCGCCGGGATTGTTCTCCCGGGGGAAATTTGACCCGGAGCAGCTCGTGTTTACGGAACTCGGCGATGCGGTCCGGACACTGCTTGGCGGATTGTATTGATGGACGGGATCCGGAACGCGCTATACGAAGAACTGGTCCGCGGGATCGATCTCAAGGATGAGCTGGAAGATGAGGATCTGTACCGGCGCATTGACGGTCTCCTCGCCCGGCGCGCGAAAGAATTCAAACTGACGTTTCGGGAAAAGCAGAAATACCGGGAGGTTTTATTCTCTGCACTGAGACGGTTTGACGTGCTTTCCCTGGCAATGGACGACGAATCGGTGACCGAGATCATGGTCAACGGCACTGACCGGATCTTCGTGGAGAGAGAGGGGCGGATCGAGCCGTACGAGGCTGCGTTCACGACGGCGGAAAAGCTATCGGACGTCGTGCAGCAGATCGCCTCCAAGGTCAACCGGCGCGTCAATGAGGCGTCGCCGATGGCCGATGCGAGACTGAAGGACGGAAGCCGCGTGAACATCGTGCTTCCTCCGGTCGCGATCGACGGCCCGGCAGTCACGATCCGCCGGTTTCCGAAAGAGCCGGTCTCGATGGAACAACTGATCTCGTGGGGCGCGTTGACGGAGGAAGCAGCGGCATTCTTGAAACAGCTCGTCGAATGCGGTTACAACATCTTCATCTCCGGCGGAACGGGCGCGGGGAAGACGACCTTTCTCGGGGCATTGGCCGAGTACATTCCGGCGGGGGAACGAGTCATCACGATCGAGGATTCCGCGGAACTCCGGCTCCGAAACGTGAAGAATCTTGTACGGCTGGAAAGCCGGCCGCCGAATCTGGAAGGCGAATACGAAGTGACGATCCGCGATCTGATCCGGAACGCGCTTCGCATGCGGCCGGACCGCATCATCGTCGGAGAGATCCGGTCGGAGGAGGCGTTGGACATGCTGCAGGCAATGAATACGGGGCATGCCGTGTTAAAGGTCGCAATACGGGGCACCGTTGCGAAAACCCAATAAATACAAGGAGGAAGCGAAAAAATGAAGGAAGTAACAATGGAGAAAGTTCTGGAAATCTTTGCAGATTATCTCGAACAGAGCGATGATGTTGAGATCGTTGAAACCTCAAAAATGGGAGTATTTTCTGTTTACGATGGTTCAAGGGAACTGGACAGATCTATGCTTTCCATACAGGAAATTCCTGATGCAGAAGCACTGGCTAGACAGTTGATTTGGTTAGAAACATCAAAATACTTTTATTCTTCAAATCACCGAAACAAGGATCCGTGGGAATGTGATGAGGCTTTCATAAATGAGGTGTATTATCGTGTATTGCCTCGACTTGCTAAACTGCCGCCGGAATGGCACGACGAAGTCGACCGATTCTTTAGCAATCCCGAAATTGAAACGGAATGGTAAAATGGTAATACCACACAATTGAATAGTTACATACATATGCCTGGCTGCAAATACGCGACCAGGCTTTTTTGTTTCCGAGGAACGATCGGATATCTACATCTATACGGAGGGAATCAAAATGAGTGAAAGAACGATCATGATTAACGGCGTTCGGTATTATGCCGACCGTCCGAACAGCTGCCGGGGTTGTTTCTTCTGGCAGAACAGAAAGAAGGGATGCTCCCTTGGGAAGGGGAACTGCTATTACCTTGCGGAGACTCCGAAGCCCAAATCACCCTGTGAGGGGTGTTGCTATGGCCCCTGCATCAGTTTCTGTATGCGAAAGGTCTTGGGCCAGAAGGAGGTGCCGATCAATGCGTGACGAAAAGACGATGCTCAATACGATCAAGAATCAGATGGAAATACCGATTCAGGTGGATAAAAACAAGACTGCGCCACTTTGCAGGAATTGTGTCTACCACCATCCGGAGTTCAAGTACAGGAAATGTCTTTTCTCTTCCTGTCCTTACGGAAAGAGCGAGAAATGCATTTTCCGAACAAAGCCGCTTCCGATCGATTCCCCTGTTTGGCGTTCGACCGACCGAGCCAAGGCGGTGATATCTGATGCATGACTACTTCTACGGCCGCGAAGCCGACCAGTTTTCATTCTATCGGGTACCGACAGTCTTGTTTACAGACGAGCAGTACAAAAACATCTCGCCGGAAGCAAAGATTCTCTACGGGATACTTCTAAAGCGAATGGATCTCTCCGCAAAGAACGGATGGCTCGATGAACATGGCCGTGTCTATATCATTTTCCGTCTGGAAGAGATCATGGAGAAACTGAATTGCGCAGATAATAAAGCGACAAAACTGATGGATGAACTGGAGACGAAGGCTGGTCTTATCGAGAAAAGACGCCAGGGTCAGGGTAAACCGAACCTCATCTTTGTGAAGAACTTCATCGATTCAGTGGAAAACCCGGCTTCAGAATCGTCAGAAACACGATTCTTGATTCGTGATAATCACGACTCTGGACTCGTGAAAACAACGGATCTTGAATCGCTGAAATCACGAACAAGTAATACTGATAATAGTTATACAGACATGAGTGATACAGATCCTATCTATCCGGGATCGGAAGGGATGAGGACAAGGGGCATCATTGAACGATATTTCAAAAACGTTCTTGAGTATGATGCTCTGCTTCTGGACTATCCCTCTGAACAGGAAACGATCGACGGGATTATGGAACTTCTTACGGATGCCTGCACAACAAATCGGACGACATTCAGGATTGCCGGCGACGACAGACCTAGGGAGGTTGTCAGGGGAAGGCTTATGAAGTTGAATGCGTTCTCCATTCGCTATGTCCTTTCTTGTCTCAGGGAGAATGACTCCGACGTGAAGAATATTAAGCAGTATCTTCTGGCGGCGCTTTACAATGCCCCGACAACAATCAATCCATATTATCAGACTAAGGTTAATCATGATCTCAGTTATGGGATAGAGGGAGATTGATCTCGAAAAATCTAGCAGAGGAGGAAAAACAAGATGGATGAAAGAGCAGAGTCGTTGAACAAGCCATTCCGGGTACAGGAACTGCCATTATCGAAACTGGTACCTTTTGAGGGGCATCCCTTTAAGGTCGTGGAGGATGAGCCGATGTTACGAATCACCGAAAGCATTGCAACATATGGCGTACTGACGCCTTTGATCGTAAGACCGAAGAATGGTCAATATGAAATTGTATCCGGCCATCGAAGGGCATATGCCGCAAAACAAGCCGGTATCACGAAGGTTCCGGCAATAGTGAGAGATTTATCAGATGATGAGGCAACAATTCTTATGGTGGATTCAAATTTTCAGAG
>JAEEIV010000077.1 GCA_016281555.1 Lachnospiraceae bacterium
GATTTCAAGCGTATTCGAATCGGCATTCAACGGCTGATACTGCAGAATATCCTCATAGATTGCAGGCAGATATGACGGACGGATTTTGTCATATTCTTCTGCTGCTGAATCGAAGGTTTTTTCGAAAGCCATATGTTCCCTCCACAAACTCCGATTTGCCGACATCCCGGCAAACCTAATTACATTGAATGAGAAGGATCATTCCATCCCGCACGATGACGGCTCTGCTTGCTCCTAGGGTTTTTGAACCGGCTTCTTCTGCTACTCCGTAAACCCCACCTGATTTTTCAGGAACGTCACCAGTCTCCGGTTGTACTCGTCGGTAAAGTGGATGTGATCCGGCAGGAAGCTGGCATCACCCATATAGATCGGTTCGAGGTCAATGTAGTGGTACCCCATCCGCTCCGCGTAGGCTTTGAGTTCCTCATTGTACTTCCGGACGTTTTCGTCCTGCTCTTCGTAGTAATCCTTCTCCTCCGGGGAGGTGCTGACGACCGAGAGGATGTAGATCTCGCTCGTCCGGTTGACCTTCAGAAACTCCGCCACGACGTTCTGGAAATTGGCGAGGAATTCCATGGAGGAGCCGCGGTTCGGGTTCACCTGAACGTCGTTGACGCCGAGCCAGAAGACGGCCTTCTTCGCGCCGGATTCACCGGCGGCGCGGGCATGGTCCTTGACCTCCTGATCCGTCAATGTCCCGCCGTACTTGGCGAAGAGGCGGCTGTCGGGAAGGAGACGGCTGCCCGATACTCCGTTGACGGTCGCGCTGCCGAGGAAGACGGTCCGGGAATCGCCGATGAAGGCGACGTCAGAAACCGTAACGATGCCGACAGGTTCAGTGGTCTCCGGGGCGGGCGGGAAGGTTTCCGTTTCCGTCGGGGCCTCGGTCTCGGGCTCGGTTTCGGTTTCCGTCTCGGTCGTGGGCTCTTCCGTCTCCGGCTCCGTCTCAGACGACGTCTCTTCCGGGAGTTCCGAAGAAGCCGGTTCGGTCTCGATCGAAGGCGCTCCGGTGGAGTCGGGCGCAGGTTTGTCCGGTTTCCGGGAGTTCATCGTCGCCGCAAGCACGATGAGGATCACCACTGCGGACGCCAGCAGTACCACGATGTATTTCAGCCATTCTTTTTTCACCAACATAATTCTGTCCTCCCTTGTTGCCGTATCATTGGTCGTTCCGGAGCACCATCTCGAGTGAGGTGTCTTGGGACAAGGTGTTCGCATTGTATAAAAAGACGATGTCCGTGAACTCGGCTTCCGCCGTCAGTTCGTCAATGTTTCCCTGATAATAGCGCGGATCGACCACCGTGATCTCGTCGAAGTACGGGATGAGGAACGGGATCACCGCGTTCGCGTATGAGTCCTTGACGACGAGCAGGCGGCGCAGGGTCTCACGCGAGGTCTTGATCTCGATCTCCGCGTGGTTGCCGCCGAAGAAGACGTCGTAGGGATTGTCGGTCTGCAATGCTTCCGCGGAATAGACCGAGGCCGTCATCTTCTGCTCGTCGGTATAAGTGACCGTGAAATAAAACCCGGAATCCGGATCGGATTCGATTTTGTAAACCGTGACCGCGTCCGCCCGGACCGAACGGAAACCGCTCTTTGCGGCCAGCGTACCCATGAACGTATTCGAGACCGCGCCGCTTTCCTTCGGGAAGTCCGGCGTGATGCCGAGTTTTTTCAGGAGAAGCTCGGCCGCGATCTTCGCCCCTTCCGTCGTCCAATGATGATCCGTCCGGTAATAGAGTTCCGTCTGATCCTTTTCCCTGAGAAACGCTTCGCGGACGTCGAGCCGCGTTATCCGTTCGGGCAGCAGCCGGTAGATCAGGTCAATGTAGACGTCCTGGTCACCGGGCTCCGAAGCGGTCGGCACTTCGTCGGCATACAGCCAGATCGCGGTCGGCGCAAGCAGGAAGATCTGCTGCGCTTTCTCGTTCCGCTCAGAAAAGTCGGAGATCTCGTTCAGCATTGCCTCTCTTTTCTTCATGTCCTGCATCATGAAGCGCTCGGCGAGGCGTTGATTCCGAAGCAATAGAACGCCGTTCGACTCGCGGTCGCCGGTCAGGAGCTTGATGCCGTTCCTGAGATCGGCCGCTGCGTCGCGGGCGAAGAACTGATCCTTCGCATAGTCTTCCAACTTGTCCATGAACTTGCCGGACGCGACGTTTTCCGCAGTAAACGCGGGAAAACCGCTGAGCATGCGCTTTTCACGGGACGAGTAGTCCTTGTCCTTCACGAGAATGAAGCTGAGCACCAATCCAAGCAGCAGTGCGGCGGACGTTACGCCCACGGCCATATAGAAGACGTCTCTTATTTTCCTAGTTCTTTTCATCGGGATTCTCCCAATTATTCGATCCGCTCCGCCTTAGAACCTGAAATAGAGGAACGGGTTGTAGTTTTCCGTCACGAGGAACACAACCGACAGGGCGAGCACGCCGACCGCCAGGAAATACATGACGATCCGGCCGCCGCGCACCTTCGTGACCGTGACGTACAATTTGTGCATGAGCGGCAGGCAGGCAACGGCCTCCACGACGAGCAGGAGTCCGTACCGGAGCAGCACGTATGCCGCGCCGGTCGTCGCAAAGGGCACGCCCACGCAGAACATTGCCCCGTACGTCCGGAAAGCGTCTCCGATCGTGTCGGAGGAGAATACCACCCAGCCGAGCATCACGAGAAACAGCGTGACGAGGACTCCTATTGCCTTCGGGATCTTCCACCGGCTGAATAGGTACTTGTCCAGGATCAGCAGGATCCCGTAATAGACGCCCCAGAGTAGGAAGGTCCAGCCCGCGCCGTGCCAGAGTCCGGTCAGCATCCAGACGACGAACAGGTTCAGGATGTGACGCGGGACCGAGACGCGGTTGCCGCCGAGCGGAATGTAGACGTACTCGCGGAACCAGGTGCCGAGTGAGATGTGCCAGCGCCGCCAGAACTCCGTCACCGAACGCGCCAGATACGGATACTTGAAGTTCTCCGGGAACTCGAATCCGAGCATCTCGCCGAGGCCGATCGCCATGTCCGAATAGCCCGAGAAATCGAAGTAAATCTGGAACGTGTACCCGACCGTGCCGAGCCATGCGCTCAAGAACGACTGCGCTTCCAGTCCCCTCGCGGCGTCGAAGACGACGCCCGCCGTATTCGCAAGCAGGACTTTCTTCCCGAGTCCGGCAATGAAGCGGAGCATGCCGCGGCCGAACTTCTTCAGCGTGATCTCCCGCGCTTCGAACTGGGATTCCACGTCCTCGTACCGGACGATCGGACCGGCAATGAGCTGCGGGAACATCGTGATGTACGCCGCGAACCGGATCAGGTTCTTCTGCGCCTTGAATTTCCCGCGGTACAGGTCGATGATGTACGAGAGGGCCTGGAACGTATAGAACGAAATGCCGATCGGGAGTTTCAGGTCCCGGACGGGAAGCTGGTGTCCTGCCGGCAGAATGCTGTTCAGCGAGGTCACGAGGAAGCCCGAATACTTGAAAAAGCCGAGCACGAGCAAATTCAGGAACACCGTGTATCCGAGGATCGCTTTCTTGAACCGGGGCTGCGACTCCATCAGCCGGCCCATCCCGTAGTTCATGAGGATGCTGTAGATCATCAGGATCACGTAGACCGGCTCGCCCCATGCGTAAAAGATAAGGCTTACGAACACCAGCACGTAATTCTTCGCCTTGAACGGCACCACGTAATACAGGAGCAACGATGCCGGAAGGAAGAATAATAAGAATGTCAGACTTGAAAAGACCATATCATTCCTCCAGCATTGCCCTGAACTTGCTTTCCCACTCCGAAGCGTCGTCCGAAAC
>JAEEIV010000078.1 GCA_016281555.1 Lachnospiraceae bacterium
ACCTCGACGAAGAAAAGACGAAGGAAGCCTGGCACGACGGCTACTACCATACCGGCGACACGGCATAGCGCGATGAAGACGGTCTCTTCTGGTACGTCGGCCGCGTGGACGACGTCATCAAGTCGAGCGGCTACCGGATCGGGCCGTTCGAGATCGAGAGCGTCATCATGGAACTCCCGTACGTTCTGGAATGCGGCGTCTCCGCCGCCCCGGACGAGGTCCGCGGTCAGGTCGTGAAAGCCTCGATCGTTCTGGTGCCCGGCACGGACGGCACCGAGGAACTCAAGAAAGAGATCCAGAATTACGTCAAGGCGCATACCGCACCGTACAAATACCCGCGTATCGTGGTCTTTAGGGACAGCCTCCCGAAGACGATCAGCGGAAAGATACAGAGACACTTGCTGTAACGAGGGAAAGGAGTCACAGTGGAACAGATATCCGGTCTGGACTTTAAGATCAAGGAAATGGCGCTCCGAATCAGGGAGCTCAGGGAAATCACGCGGTTTACGCCGGCGGAAATGGCCGAGAAGACGGGCGTGAGCATTGACGAGTATTTGAAGGCGGAGAACGGAGAGATCGACCTGAACTTCGCGTTCATTTACAGATGCGCGCTCGCATTCGGCGTCGACGTCACCGACATCATTGAGGGTGTCAGCCCGACGCTGACGTCCTATACGCTGACGAGAGCGGGCAAGGGACAGCGGATCGACCAGGCGCACGGCATGGAGTATTACAACATGGCGTCTTCGTTCCTGAACCGGATCGCCGAGCCCCTGTACGTTCACAGCACCTACAGCGAGGAAGCGCAGCACAAGGACATTCAGCTGACGACGCATACCGGTCAGGAGTGCGACATCGTGATCTCGGGGCACCTCATGGTGCAGGTCGGGCATCACAAGGAAGTGCTCGGCCCCGGCGACAGCATCTATTACGACAGCGCGACGCCGCACGGCATGATCGCGGTACAGAACGAGGATTGCTATTTCTATGCGATCGTTCTGAACCCGTCCGGCGAACCGATCCCGGAACTTACGCCGTCGAAGCTGATCCCCGAGGCGGACCGGAAGATCGTGAGGGATGACCGGCCGAGGCAATGGCAGAAATTCATTGAGGTCAAGGAAAACGAACACGGGACGCCGACCGCGATCCGGTTCAAGAATACGGACCGCTTCAACTTCGGCTTCGACATCGTGGACGAGATCGCGAAGGCGGATCCGGACAAACTGGCCATGCTGCACGTGTCCGCGCATAAGACAGAACGGCGCTTCACCTTCCTCGACATGAAGAAGGCTTCGAACCAGTGCGCAAACTACTTCAAGAGCCTCGGCGTGAAAAAGGGCGACCGGGTACTGCTCGCATTGAAGCGGCATTACCAGTTCTGGTTCGCCATGATCGGTCTCAACAAACTCGGCGCGATCGCGATCCCTGCGACGAGCCAGCTCCAGAGCCACGACTTCGAATACCGCTTCCAGGCGGCCGGCATCACGACGGTCATCTGCACCGCGGACGAGGACACGGCGCACCAGATCGACATTGCCTGCGAGACCTATACGGGACTGAAAAACAAGCTCATCGTGAACGGCACCCGCGAGGGCTGGAGAACGTTCGACGAGGAATACAAGCTCTACAGCACGCACTTTTACCGGAATGAGGACTCTCCCTGCGGCGACGACCTCATGCTGATGTACTTTACGTCCGGCACCTCGGGATATCCGAAGATCGCGGCGCATACCCACAAGTACCCGCTCGGACATTTCCACACCGCCAAGTACTGGCACGCGGTGGATCCGAACGGTCTGCACTTCACGATCTCCGATACCGGCTGGGCGAAGGCGATGTGGGGCAAACTCTACGGGCAATGGATGTGCGAAGCCGCGACCTTCGTGTACGACTTCGATCGCTTTGACGCGGCGGACATTCTGCCGATGTTCGCGAAGTATCACATTACGACCTTCTGCGCGCCGCCGACGATCCTCCGGATGATGGTGAAACAGGACATTTCGAAATACGACCTCTCGAGCGTCGAGCATATGACGACGGCGGGCGAGGCATTGAACCCGGAAGTCTACCGACAATTTGAGCGGGCGACCGGGCTGAAGATCATGGAAGGCTTCGGCCAGTCCGAAAGCACGATGATCATCGGCAACATGATCGGCGCGTCGCATAAGATCGGCTCCATGGGCAAGCCCTCTCCGATCTACGACGTGGACCTCGTGGACGCGGAAGGAAAGACTGTCGGCACCGGTGACGTCGGCGAGATCGTGATCAACATCAAGAACGGGCTGCCGCCCGGACTCGCGGTCGAATACTACGGCGATGCCGAAAAGACGGCGGAGACCTGGAGAGACGGCTTCTATCATACCGGCGACACGGCCTGGAAGGACGAAGACGGATTCTTCTGGTACGTCGGCCGGGTCGACGACGTCATCAAGTCTTCCGGCTACCGGATCGGGCCGTTTGAAATCGAAAGCGTCATCATGGAACTTCCGTACGTTCTGGAATGCGGCGTCTCCGCGGCTCCGGACGAGGTGAGGGGACAGGTCGTCAAAGCCTCCATCGTTCTGGTGCCCGGCAAGGAAGGCACCGAGGAACTGAAGAAAGAGATCCAGAACTACGTCAAGACGCACACCGCGCCGTACAAGTACCCGCGGATCGTGGTCTTCCGTGACAGCCTGCCGAAGACGACGAGCGGCAAGATCCAACGGAACGCGCTGTAAAAGGAGGAGACCGGAATGGGAACTGAGAAAAAGGCGTTCAACAGTGAAATCGGCATTCTCCGGTTCGTTTTTGCCGTTTTCATCTTTCTGGTGCACGTGCACGACCTGACGGGGCGCTTCTTCGGCGACGGCAACTTCGCCGTGGAGTTCTTCTTCTTTCTTTCAGGCTACTTTCTGGCCGTCCACGCGATCGAAAAACGGGACCGGACGCTGTCGACCGGCGAAGCCTGCAGGAACTATCTTTCCCGCAGGTATCTGACGCTTCTTCCGCTGCTTCTCATTGCCATCCTGTTCGGTGCAGTGACGCGTCTCATCATCAACGGTGCGCTTACGAAAGCGGAGATCCTCCACTCTCTCGGCGACGTCTTTCTGACGCAGGGCTACCGCTTCCAGGGCGCGTTCTTCACCGGAGTGACCTGGTATCTTTCGGTACTGATGATCGGCATTGCCCTGCTCTATCCCCTGCTCGTCAAGTGGCCGTCCTATTTCACGAACGTCTTCTCGATCGTGTTCGCGCTCTTTGCGTACGGCACGCTCGCGGCCGTGACCGGCAATCTTTCCGATCCCGGCTCGTCGGTCGGTTTTCTCATGAAAGGAACGCTCCGGGGACTTGCGGCCATGAGCATCGGCTGTTTCCTCTACGGCACGATGCCGCGGCTTTCGAAGATCCGTATGCTGCAGCACGGTTTCTTCCGGAACGTGATCAAATGGTCCTGTTATCTCGTCGTATTTGCCGGGATGACGTTTTTGACGGACAGTCCTTACCTGTTCCCGCTGCTTCTGCCGTTTGCCGTCGCGACCGGACTGTCGCTCTACGAAGGCAAACTGAAGACGAAGTCCGGCGGAAAGTTCGAGACTTTTGCCCGTTTTCTGCAGGACCTCAGTCTTCCGTTCTATCTGCTGCACTGGAACGTGATCGCGCTTACCAGGCGCTTTGCGGGGCAATTCTTAGCGCCCCTTCCGGATAAGGTCCGGAATCTGTTAACGGTCGGTCTCGCTTTTCTTCTGTCGCTCGCGGCAGCTTCTCTTTTCCTTCTCGTTGAAAAGACGGTGAAGAAGGCGTGGAAAAAGCGGAAAGAATTGTCAGAACCTGCGAAATGATCGCCGGAGGTGACCATGACTGAACAAAAACTTTTGAAAGTATCCTGCGTCCAGATGAACATGCTGTCTGAGGAGCCGGGTCAGAATTTCGAAAAGGCAGAGCGCCTCATCAGGGAAGCGGCGGCCGGGAAGCCGGACGTCATCGTGCTGCCGGAAACCTGGAACACGGGCTTTTTCCCGAAGGAATCGCTCGAACGGATCGCGGACCGGAACGGGGAAGCCGTGAAGCAGACGGTCGGTGCCCTTGCGAAGGAACTCGGGATCAATATCGTGGCGGGCAGCGTCGCGAACGTGAAGGACGGAAAGATCTACAATACGGCGTACGTATTTGACCGGGAGGGAAAGGTCATTGCCGAATACGACAAGACACACCTCTTCACGCCGATGGGCGAGGACAAGCATTTCGAGAAAGGCGATCACCTGGCGCCGTTTCTTCTGGACGGCGTGAAATGCGGCCTCATCATCTGTTACGACATCCGGTTCCCGGAACTGACGAGGACCTATGCTCTCGACGGACTTGACGTGCTCTTCATTCCCGCCCAGTGGCCCGCGGTCCGGATCCCGCATCTCATTGCGCTTTCGAAGGCGCGCGCCATTGAGAATCAGATGTTCACCGTGACCTGCAATTCCTGCGGCACCGCGGGAAAAACCGTGTACGGCGGACGTTCCGTGATCTTCGACCCTTGGGGAGAACTGAAAAGCGAGGCGGGACCGGAGGAGGAAATCATCAGCGCCGATCTCGATCTCTCGATCCTGAAAAACATCCGTGAGACGATCAACGTGTTCCGCGACAGACGTCCGGAACTCTATCATAGCAAATAAAGAAAAAGGAGCATAGAGACATGAAACACGAGTTTCCGATCACCCTGACCACGCATCCGAAGATGAAACCGACGGATGAGAACAACCTGGGCTTTGCCCGCTTCTTTACCGACCACATGTTTCTCATGGACTACGATGAGGGACAGGGCTGGCATGACGGCCGCATCGTGCCTTACGAGCCGCTTCAGATCGATCCCGGCTCGTCCGTGCTGCATTACGCACAGATGATGTTCGAAGGCATGAAGGCCTACCGCCGTCCCGACGGAACGATCCAGATTTTCCGTCCCGACATGAACGTGAAGCGGATGAGCCGCACGGCGGAGCGCATGTGCATCCCGGATCTTCCGGAAGGCGTGCTCGTCGATGCGATCGAAGCCCTGCTCCGCGTGGACAAGGACTGGATGCCGAAGGCGCCCGGGACCTCCATGTACATCCGGCCCTTCATTTTCGGCGACGAAGTTTCCTTCTCCGCAGTCGCGGTGGACCATTACCGGTTCGTCATCATCATTGCCCCGACCGGCGCCTACTACGGCTCTTTCACGGGCAAGCTCGGCGCGTCCCGGATCTACGTGCAGGACAAGTACATCCGCGCGGCGAAAGGCGGCACGGGGTATGCGAAAGTCGGCGGCAACTACGGCGGCGCAATGAGAGCAGCGCGGGACGCGAAGAAAGCGAACTGCAAGGACGTGCTCTGGCTTGACGCGGCGGAACACAAGTACGTCGAAGAGATCGGCACCTGCAATGCCTTCTTCCGGATCAACGACGAGGTCTACACGGCTTCTCTCGAATCCGGCACGATCCTGCCCGGCATCACGAGGGATTCCGTCATTCAGCTCTTAAAGTCCTGGAACATTCCGGTGCATGAAGGAAAGCTGGCGCTCTCTGACGTGCTCAAAGCGGCCGAGGATGGTTCTCTTCAGGAGATCTTCGCTTCCGGCACGGCGGCGGTCATTTCCCCGATCGGCAGCCTGACCTTCGAAGGCAAGGATTATCAGGTGGCGGACGGCGAATGCGGACCTCTCGCAGACCGGCTTTATAAGACGCTCTACGGCATCCAGACCGGTACCGTTCCGGACACCATGGGCTGGACGCATCAGTTTGACATCGTCGTAAAATGAAACGGGTCACGCTCTTCGTCGGCCACTACGGCAGCGGAAAGTCGAACATTGCGGTGAACTATGCGCTTTTTCTGAAGCGTAAAGGTCATGGCGCCGCGCTCGCGGACATTGACGTCGTGAACCCCTATTTCCGCTCCGCGGATTCGAAGGCGGAACTGGAAAAGGAAGGGATCCGGGTCATTGCCCTGCCGTTCGCGAATACAAACGTGGACCTGCCTGCGCTGCCGTCCGAAGTTTACGGACTGGTGGAACGGCGGGACGTATGCGCGGTGCTCGACGTCGGCGGAGACGACCGAGGGGCGCTTGCCCTCGGCCGATTCGTGCCGTACATCCTCGAAGAAAACGACTATGAGATGCTCTTCGTCGCGAACTTCTACCGGCCGCTCACGAGGACGGCTGAAGAAGCGCTCGAAGTGATGCGGGAAATCGAAGACGCCGCCGGAATGCGCTGCACCGGGATCGTGAACAATTCGAATCTCGGCGCGGAAACGACGGCACGGGAGGTGGAGGCAACAGCAAACGCCGCCGAAGAACTGGCGAACCTGTCCGGACTTCCGGTCGTATTCACCTCTTTTGACGCGAAGCTCTCTCCCGCGCCCGAGGTGCACGACCCGTTCCCACTGACACTGCAAAAGAAGATTATTTGAGATTGTCTTACGGTGATTCGCCGAAGCTCTTGCGACGTATGGGCTTAAACCATCAGCCGCAAAGGTGCTGCCGGCAATCTATAGCGGCCGGAATTGAACCGAAGGAAATCGTTTTCCGAGTGGTTCAAAGAGTAAACAACTGAGGTTCACGAGGACGCGATGATTGTTGGCAGCCCGTGCGGCGTACGGTACGAAAGGAGAAAACATGGCAAAAGTTACGTTTGAAACGGATCTTTGCAAAGGCTGCGGTCTTTGCGTCAGTGCCTGCCCGAAGGGGCTTCTGGAACTGGCGAAAGACACGATCAACAAAAAAGGACACAATCCTGCCAGAATGACGGACGAGTCGCAGTGCATCGGGTGCGCGTTCTGCGCGACGATGTGCCCGGATTCGGTCATCACGGTGGAAAAATGAGTCAGGGTTCCGGGGGATCCGGAGCAGAAAGGGTAACAAAACGATGGAAAACAAGGTTTTGATGAAGGGCAACGAAGCCATTGCCGAAGCCGCGATCCGCGCGGGCTGCAGGCATTATTTCGGTTACCCGATCACGCCGCAGACAGAACTTGCCGCCTACATGGCGAAGCGGATGCCGAAGATCGGCGGCACCTTCCTGCAGGCGGAAAGCGAGATCGCGGCCATTAACATGGTATACGGCGTCGCAGCGACCGGACGCCGCGTCATGACGTCCTCCTCCTCGCCGGGCGTTTCCTTAAAGCAGGAAGGCATCTCGTACATTGCGGGCAGCGACCTGCCCTGTCTCATCGTCAACGTGGAGCGCGGCGGCCCGGGACTCGGCGGCATTCAGCCTTCCCAGTCGGACTATTTCCAGGCGACGAAAGGCGGCGGACACGGCGATTATCATCTCATCGTCCTGGCGCCCTCTTCCGTTCAGGAAATGGCGGACATGACGAGCCTGGCTTTCGATCTCGCTGAGAAATACCGGATGCCGGCAATGCTCCTCGCAGACGGCACGGTCGGCCAGATGATGGAGCCCGTGGTGCTTCCCGAAGAAAAGAACGTCGAGTTCACGGAAAAGGACTGGGCGGTCACGGGAACGAAATGCGCCAGACCGCACCACATCGTGAATTCGCTTTATCTCGTTCCGGAAGAGTTGGAACAGAAGAATTTCGAGCGGTTCGAGCGCTATGCGAAAATCGAGGAGACCGAGGCCAGATACGAATCCTTCATGATGGATGACGCGGAATACTGCATCGTCGCGTTCGGCATTGCGGCCCGCGTCTCGAAAAACGCGGTCCTTGCCGCAAGAGCGGAAGGCATCAGGGTCGGTCTCATCCGTCCGATCACGCTTTGGCCCTTCCCGAAGAAGGCATTGAAAGACGCTTCGGAAAAAGTCAAAGGCTTCCTCTCCGTGGAACTCTCCATGGGACAGATGATCGAAGACGTGCGTCTTTCCATAGGCTGCTCGAAGCCGGTCGAACTTGTGAACCGGGCCGGCGGCATGATCATGTCGCCCGAGGAAGTCGTGGCCGGCATCCGGAAACTGAAAGAAGGTGAGGCAAAATGATCGTATTTGAAAAGCCAAAGAGTTTAACGAACGCGGAACTTCATTACTGCCCCGGCTGTACGCACGGCATCATCCACCGGCTCGTCGCGGAAGCGATCGACGCCCTTGGGATCGAGGGCAGGTGCATCGGCGTCGCACCGGTCGGCTGCGCGGTCATGGCCTACAATTACTTTGCCTGCGACATGGTCGAAGCGGCGCACGGACGCGCTCCGGCAGTCGCGACCGGAATTAAACGGAGTCTGCCGGAAAACATCGTCTTCACCTATCAGGGCGACGGTGATCTCGCTTCGATCGGCATGGCGGAGACCGTTCATGCGGCGACGAGAAACGAGAACATCACCGTGATCTTCGTGAACAACGCGATCTACGGCATGACCGGCGGCCAGATGGCTCCGACCTCGCTTCCCGGGCAGGTCACACAGACCTCTCCCTACGGACGCGACGTGAAGACGGCAGGCTATCCCGTGAAAGTCGCGGAACTGCTCTCTTCGCTCGACGGACCGGAGTTCATTGCCAGAGTCGCGGTGAACAATGTGAAAAACGTCCGGAACGCGAAAAAGGTCATCGAAAAGGCATTCCGCAACCAGATCGAAGGCAAGGGTTTCTCACTCGTCGAAGTGATCTCCGCCTGCCCGACGAACTGGGGCATGACGCCGGAAAAGGCATTGAAGTGGATCGACGAAAAGATGATCCCCTACTATCCGCTCGGCGTGTACAAAGACAAGAGCGAGGCAAAGGAGGATGCACAATGACTACTGAGATCCTGATCGCCGGATTCGGAGGACAGGGCATCCTGTTCGCCGGCAAGTTTCTCGCCAACATGGGCATGCTGGAAGGCCGGTACCTAAGCTGGCTGCCCTCCTACGGCCCCGAAATGCGCGGAGGCACCGCAAACTGTTCGGTCGTACTGTCCGATGCGCCGATCGGCTCGCCCATCGTGAACCGGCCGGACGTCCTCGTGGCAATGAATCTGCCGTCCCTTGACAAGTATGAGGACAGCGTCGTTCCGGGCGGCACGATCTTCGTGGATTCGACGCTCATTGACCGGAAGGTGAAGCGGACCGACGTCCGCGTCTTCTACGTTCCGGCGACCGGCACTGCGAACGAGCAGGGCATTGCCAAACTCGCGAACATGATCATCGTCGGAAAGATGATGAAGGAGTGCGATTTCCTGCCGTACTCAGGCATCGAGAACGCCGTGCGTACCGTGGTCGGCGCCAAACACGCGGATCTTTTCGACGTGAACATGAAAGCCATTGACCTCGGATACAACTTCGAATCATGAGAAAGTTTTTCCTGATCCTGACCATCATTATTTTACTGCTTTCGGTGGCTTCCTGTACCGGGGAGTCGCCGTCTGCGTCTTTGGAGCCGACCGTTCACCCGAAAGAGACCGTTCCCGAATATCTGACGCTCCCGGAAGATCTCCCGACGGAACCGGAGACAAAATGGGAAACGGAACCTGCCTCCGAAAGCACTGCGGAACCTCCTTCGGATCCTCCTTCCGAGCCTTCTTCCGAAGAACCTTATGAAGATGCGATCGAAACCGACGGCTCCTATGCCCGGGCGATCGCGAAAAAGAATCAGGAGTTCGACCCTGCGACGGCCGTCATCGAAGGCGACCGGACGCCCAATGAAGCGAAAAACTACACGGTCATGGTCTACATGATCGGTTCCAACTTGGAAAGCGCTCTCGGGAGCGCGAGTTCCGACATCGCCGAAATGACGGCGGCCGGAATCGATTATGAAAAAACCAACCTGATTCTCTATACCGGCGGCAGCACGCGCTGGCAGACCGGCGTGCCCTGCGACAGAAATTCCGTGCTCGACATGAGTCTTCCTGAAAAAGACCGCATCGTCGCGGGAACGAAAAAGAATGCGGACATGGGCGCCAAGGAAACGCTCACGGAGTTCGTGAATTTCTGCACGGACCGCTACCCTGCTTCGCATTACGCACTGATCCTCTGGGACCACGGCGGCGGACCGCTGTTCGGCTACGGTTCCGACGAGCTTTTCAACGGCGACGGCCTGACGCTCGAAGAAATGCGGCTCGCCATGAAGAAAACGGTCTTCGCGGGGACGAAGGATCTCGATTTCGTCGGATTCGACGCCTGCATGATGGGCAGCCTCGAGACCATGACGGTCTGGTCGGAATTCGCCCGCTATTTCGTGGGTTCCGAGGAACTGGAACCCGGCGACGGCTGGGACTACCGGTTTTTGTCCCGGCTGAATGAGACGGACGAAGCAACGGAGCTTACCGGGGAGATCATTGCCCGCTACCGGTCCTATTACGAAGAGAAAAAATCCGATCATTACGACCCGGATCTGACGCTGGCCGTATCTGACCTCGCTCAAGTCGAAAAGGTGCACTCGGCTCTCGCCTTTCTCTCGAAAAAGATGACGGAATCGCTGGGGAAGGGAACGCTTTCGGCGCTGTTAGCCGGCCGGAAAGCCGTGAAAAGCTTCGGTCTCTCCGGCGACCCGGAAGAAAAAAGCCTGCAATCCTTCGATCTCGCGGACCTGAAGGATCTCGCCGCGGTCTTTTCGGAGTCTTATCCGAAGGAAGCCGCCGATCTTGCGGCTGCCGTGGATCGGCTCGTTCTGCTGAACTATGCCAACACGGACGGGGCGGGCGGCGTTTCCGTCTACTTCCCGTCTGAAAACTACACGCAGTATTACGAAATGCGCGGGGAGTACGAAGGCATTGCCGAAAACCGGGAGTACCTGGATCTTTTGAAAAAGATCAACAGTCTCCGCCTTTCGGCGCGGTCGGACGGACAGGACTTGTCCCTCAGCGCGCCCGTGCGCACAGAAAAAGGATTTCAGGTCACGATCCCGGAAGACAGCCGGAACGCGGTCGTTTCCTGCTACAGCACGATCCTTTTAAAGAAGAGCGACGGCGCCTTCGTCACGGTCCTCGAACGTTCTTTGGTCGAGCCGGATGAAAACGGCGTGATCCTTCTCGATGCGGATCCGACGCTCATTGCCATGACGACCGGCAATGAACGGACGCTCTGGCCGGTGATCCAGACCGAAAGCACGAAGAAGCGGCGGACCTACCGGACGCTTCGGACCCGTCTCCTCTCCTCCGGCATTTCCTACTTCACACGACCGACTTCGGAAGCCGTCAACGTTCAGGTCACCCTGACGGAAGACCTGAAAACAGGAAGACTCTCGATCAAGACGACGAACAGCGTTTCCGAGGACGTCGCGGAAAGCGGAAAGGAAACGGTCAACGTCTCTCATTACGACGCGGTCTTCTACTACTATAATGAAAAACTCCCGTCCTGGAACGCTTCCGGAGCGCTGTTCCCGGTGTCAGAGTGGAACGAAAACGGCGTCTCCGGTTCCCTCATGCGGTTTCTTCCGGAAGAATTCGGTTTCACGGCGGTCAAGGCCTCGGAACTTCCGGAAGAGCTGTATTTCCTCGTGACCGCAGAGGACGCCGCGGGGAACGTCGCCGTCACCGAGCCGGTCCGGCTTTCTTCGGAAAAAGCCTTCCGGACCGTCACCGTTTCGACGGACCGCGGGGAACTTACGTTTGCCGTATATCCGGATCACGCGGAACTCATCTCCTACCTCGGCACGGATGAAGCGGTCGTTTTGCCGGAAACCGTGAACGGAACGCCGCTTCGGAAGATCGGCGCGGACGCCTTTTCAAAGCTCATTGCGTTTAGTGAGGCCGGACACCTTCCCGTGAAAAGCGTCACGATCCCGGATTCGGTGGAGGAGATCGGCGAAGGCGCGTTTTTCCATTGCCTGGAACTGAAGGAAGTCCAAGGCGGAAAGGGCCTGAAACGCATCGGCGCGCGAGCGTTCCAATCCTGCACCGTGCTTCAGAACACGGAATTGCCGGACGGGCTCCTGGAGATCGGAGGCTATGCCTTCTCCGAATGCGAAGCGCTCACGACAGTCTCCCTTCCCGCGGGAATTGAGAGGATCGGCAAGGGCTTCCTATCCTGCACCGGTGCGCTCGAAGAAATCCTGCTGCCCGGTTCGAATCCGAACTATCATCTTTGGGACGGCGTGCTCTTTTCCCGGGACCTGAAAGACCTCCTGCAATGCCCCGCAAAGAAGTCGGGGACTTTCGAACTCCCGTCCGCGACGGAGCGGATCTTGTCGGACGCCTTCTCGAAGACCTGTCTTTCCCACGTCTCCCTCTCGGAAAGCCTGCTCACGATCGAAAATTACGCCTTTTTCGGGGCGAAAGCATTGCACGTGCCCGTTTTCCCGGAACACCTCCAAAGCGTCGGAAAATACGCTTTTTCGGCCGGCTGGAACGAGATCGCGCTTTCCGGGAATGACGGAAATCCCGAGACGGTCTTCATCAATCAGGATCTCACCTACATCGGAACGGAAGCGTTCGCCGGTTTCCCGGTGCGCCGCTTTTTCCTGGGTTCCGAAAACCCGCGCTATTCCGAAAAGGACGGCGCGCTCCTTTCGAAGACCGGAGACGCCCTCGTCGAGTTCGCGGCGAACAAACAGAAAAGCTTCGTGATCCCGGAAGGCGTCCGTGACTTTGACCTCGGCATTCTGGACGCCGTCGGAGAATACGACCGGCTGGACGACGACGCGCCGTTCCGGATCTATCTTCCTGCGGACGTGATCCGGATCACCGGTCACACCGTGTTTACCGACGATCTCGTCTTCCATTGTCCGGAGGGCTCCTTTGCGGAAGAATACGCCCTGCGCGAAGGGATCCGCGTTTCCTACGACACGGACCCCGTGAGATCGGTCGTCCGTGAAAAGACGGAAAACGGCGAACTCACGTACCATCTGACCGAAAAGAATGCGACTTTAATTCATTATGAGGGCAATGACGCAGCGCTGACACTTCCGGAAACGGTGAACGGTCTGCCGCTCACCGTCCTCGGAGACGGACTGAATCCGGTTTACGACGTGAAGCAGTCCGCGAACGTCCGGAAGATCGTTTTCCCGGAAGCCGCGGAAATCATTCAGGCGCACGCGTTCGAGGGACTCGGCGAACTGGAGGCGGCTCTCCCGTCCCGGTTGAAAGTGCTCGGCGATTTCGCCTTTGACGGCACCGTGGTCCCGATCACGTCGCTGCCGGATACGATCGAGGACATCGGAGAACAGTCGCTCGGATACGGCGCGGTGTTCGCGAGCGGATTCACGGTCGGAAAAAGCGTGAAACGGATCGCGCCCGGCGCGTTTTCAGGCGTGCCCGTGACGGAATTCAATCTGGCGAAGGGGCAGGACGGATTCGCCGTCCGGAACGGCATGCTCTACTCCGACGACGGCACGATTTTGCTCGCGGCCAGGATCCCGGATGCGAACGGCGAGATCGAGATCCCGGCCGGCACGCGGGTCATCGGCACGCGCGCCTTCAGCGCGTTCCCGGTCACGAAGATCGACGTTCCGTCGTCCGTGGAACTCATTGCGCAGTACGCGTTCTCCTACTGCACGTTATTGACCGAAGTCAGTTTCCACGAAGGGCTGAAAAACGTCGGCTCTTACTCGTTCATCTATTCGGGCATTGAGGAACTGACGCTGCCGGAAAGCTGCACGCGGATCGGCATTGCGGCCTTCTTCGGCTGCACAAGCCTCAGGAGCGCCTCGTTTTCCGCTTCGACGGTCGAGACTTACGCCTTCGGATACGACCGCAGTCTCTTCCTGCCCGACCTCCGGGAAGGCGTGGAAACTCTCGGGGATTATGCGTTCTTCGAGACCGCGGCGGAGGTGGTTTCGCTGCCGGACAGCCTCTCCGCCGTAGGACGCGAATGCTTCGGCAATGAATCCGGCTTCACGAGGTACTTCGAAGCAGCGGCAGCCGCAGGAAGAAACGATCTCGAGGAAGCTTCTTTCACGCTGAACATCGGGAAAAACCTGCAGGAGATCGGTGCGGCCGCGTTCGGAAGCCTTTCGATCAGCGACGTTCAGGTTTCGGAAGAAAACCCAAACTATGCCTCCGCGGACGGGTGCCTCACGGACCGCTCGAAAAAGCGTCTCCTCTTCTTCCCGGCAATGAAAGGGAAGGAAGCGGCATTGCCGGACGGCATCCGGGAGATCGGCGACGGTGCATTCCGTTATGCATGCCGGCTTACGGACCTTTCGGTCCCGGCCTCCGTCGACGCGATCGCTCCGAACGCATTCCGCGTCTTTCGTAAGGAAACGACAGACGGCGCCCTTGTCGCGACGCTTCACGTCGCCCCCGACTCGCAGGCGTACCGCTTCGCCATTGAAAACGGCTGGCCGTACGTCGTTGACGAAAAACAAAAATAATGATAAAGTATTTATATGCATCGGAGTGCGGAAAAAGCATTCCGGCGAAAGGAGTCAAAGTGAGAAAAATCAGATTTGCAGCGTTTTTCGCGATCCTTCTGGCATTGACGCTCGTTTTCGCGGGCTGTCAGAACGGACAGGGCACGACGGAGGCCGTTCCTACCGAACAAAGCATTGAACAGCCGACGGAAAGTCAGGGAGAGACCCTGCCGGAAGGCGTTCCGGAAGCGGCTGTGCTTCAGTCGGGTCTCACGCAGGTGTTCAAGACCTTCAACGGCGAAGCGGAAAGCACCGCGCTCGACACGAGCGTCCTTGAAAGCCTTTCCCTGATGCGGGGCGGTTTCATTCCGAAGATCGAGCCGATCGTTCCGGAAGAACTGTCCGAGGAAGCGGAAGCGGAAATGGACCGTGCGATGAGGGCGTATACCCGGAAAGATGAGGACATCATCGTCAACAATTCCGAGTTTTTCTACTTCTATTCGCAGCTGGACGACGAAGCGAAGGACATCTACGATGCCCTTGAACTCTTTGCACACGATCCGACGTCCACGGAGAACATCGTTTCCGTCAAGATCTCGAGCGATCCCCGGACGGAGGAATTCGTCACGAAGTTCTACCTTTGCCAGACCGCTCTCTCCTACGATCATCCGGAACTCTGGTGGATGTATCCCTGGAACGGCAGCGTCGATTTCGGCGCCTACATCGGACAGTCCGAAGGCGGAAAGAACGTCATCTACTTCCAGTTCACGACGCCTTACGAAACCTTTGAGCGCGATGTGACTGCGTTCAACGAAGCCGTGGAAGCATTCCTCGATGACATCGACACGGAACAATTGCCGCGGACGGTCGCCAAAGAGATCCACGACAAACTGATCGAAATGGCGATCTACGATCAGGCGGTCCTTAAGGAAAACCGCTCCGATTTCGCGCACACCGCGTTCGGCGCGCTGGTGGCGAACACCGAAGGCACGCCGCATTATTGCGTCTGCGACGGTTATTCCCAGGCGTATGAATATCTTCTGACGCAGGTCGGCATCCCCGCGACCGTCGTGACCGGAATGGCCGGTAATGCGGGTGTGGACGGCGGTATGGGCGGACATGCCTGGAGCCTGATCCTGCTCGACGGCAAGTGGTATGAAGTCGATTCCACCTGGGATGATTTCACGGATCTTAAAAACGACGTCGCGGCCAATTACAGCCCGTCTTCCGTGGAATATCAGGTCTATATGGAACTGTTGAATGACGAAGCGCACATGGAGAAGATCCAGCACTATATGTATCTTCTCATGACCGACGAGATCGAGAACTACAAGGCGCCGGAGGACCTCACTTACCAGACGAAGAACGGCATGTACCATGTGCAGCTCGTCGGCGACTCCGAACGGATCCGCTTCTGTGATTATGAGGAAACCAAGGACACTTTCCAGGGCGCGGTGACCCGTCTTCTGCCCCAGGCGGACGGCGAGATCGCGGAAGGCTTTGAAGACGAGACCGAAGATGAACCGGAGACCGACGAACCGGAAACTGACGAGCCCGAAACCGAGAAGCCGACCGAAAAAGCGACGTCTTCTCCGGAAACCGGGAAGTATCAGTCCATCGCCGGCACCTATTACGTATCTTCCTACAACGGCTACGGCGAGCAGATCCTGCGCGCCTACTACGGCAATGACTACTACAAGCAGCTGTCCATGTTCACGCTGAACGCAGACGGCACCGGCGTGCTTCTGGAAAACGGCACCAGCACTCCGTTCACCTTCCAGTTTGACGGCACGTACCTGCAGATGTTCGGCGGAAACGGCGGCTCGCTCATCATGGCCTACACCGGCGGAGGCTTCCTGATGTACGACAATTACTGGAACATTTACATATTCTCGAAAATGAAGTAAGCGCCTGCCGACTTCATAACGAAAAAAAACGGCTCCCGTTGATGCGGGAGCCGTTTTCATTGTGATGATCGATTCTCTTTTACTGCCCTGCCTGCACCGCCGTCAGGACTGCCGTATTGACAATGTCCTCGACGGAACAGCCCCGCGACAGATCGTTGCAGGGTTTCGCAAGCCCCTGCAGCACCGCGAACGCGCTGAAACGGCCGAGCCGCTCGGTGATCTTGTAGCCGATGTTTCCGGCCTGCAGATCCGGGAAAATGAGCACGTTTGCTTTTCCCGCGACCGGACTTCCCGGGGCTTTCAATCCCGCGACCTTCGGCACCAGCGCGGCGTCAAACTGCAGTTCGCCGTCGATCATGAGTTCCGGCGCTTTTTCGCGCGCAAGCGCGGTCGCCTTTGCCACCTTGTCCACGAGTTCGTGCTTCGCGCTGCCCTTCGTCGAGAACGAAAGGAGCGCCACTTTCGGCGTTTCGATCCCGCAGAGCGTTTTCGCCGTCTTTGCGGTGGAGACCGCGATCTCCGCCAGTTCTTCCGCCGTCGGGCAGGGATTCACAACGCAGTCCGCATACAAGAGAAGCCCGTTCTCTCCGATCGACGGATCCGGACCGGACATGATGAACGAAGATGACACGATCGAGGTGCCGGGTTCGGTTTTGATGATCTGCAGCGCAGGCTTCAGCATGGCGCCGGTCGTGTGCACGGCGCCGGAAACGAGCCCGTCCGCGTCGCCGAGTTTGACCATCATCATTCCGAAATACATCGGATCGGCCGCAAGGAGCGCGGCCTCTTTTTCGGTCAGTCCCTTCGCCTTCCTGAGCTCATACAAGGCTCCGGCATAGCGGCGGAAGTCAGGACTCTTCGCGGGATCCGAAAACTCCACGCCCGCAAGATCGACCCCCGTGGTCTTCGCCGTTTCTTCGATCTTCTCTCTGCTTCCGATGAGTACCGGAATTGCCAGTTTCTCACGGACGAGGATCGCCGCGGCCTGCACCGTTCTTAACTCGTCTCCTTCCGGAAATGCGATGCGGCGGGGCGTTTCCGCTGCCTTCTTCCTTGCGTATTCCATCCATTCCATGGCGTTCCCTCCTCTGCTTTCTCAGAGATCCATTCCGGGGAATCCGTCCCAGACGGGCTTTCCGCTGTAAAGTCGCGCTTCCGCTTCGCCCCGGAGCACTTTCAGCACAGGCATTGCCAGCGCTTCCTGCTCCATTTCCCCGGGGTAAACGAAGACCGGGGCAATGAATCCGCAGCGTTTTTCGATCCCTTCCCGGATGTCGTCAAACCGCATGAGACCGCCGGTAAGCAGGATCGCTTCCACGTCTCCGGACAGAACGGCGCCCATTTCTCCGATCATCTTCGCGATCTGGTAGATCATCGTGTTCCAGACGAGCGAAGCCTTCGGATCGCCCGCTTCCTTCATGGCATGGATCGCGTCCGAATCCGCGGTGCCGAACAGGCTCACGAAGCCGCCGGACCGCGCGCACTTGAGTCGCACCTCGTCGACGGAATGCGCTTCAATATAGTCCAATAACTGCAATACCGGCACGCTGCCGATCCTCGTCGGAGTGAAGGCGCCTTCGCCGTCCGCACCCATATTGCCGTCGATCATCCGGCCCTTTTCATGCGCGCTGACCGTGATCCCGCCGTCAATGTGGGCCACGATGAAATTGCAGTCCTCATACTTTTTTCCGTGTTTTGCGGCGTGATACGCGGCCACGGCCTTCTGGTTCAGGACGTGTGAGTGTGAGACGCGATACAGGCCCTTAATGCCCGTCAGACGCGCAAGGTCCTGATACTCGTCCACGTTCGTCGGATCGAGCGTAAAGGCCTTTTTTTGAAACCTGAGGGCAAAATCGTGCGCCAGCATCACGCCGAGCTTCGCCGGATGCTCGCTGCCGCCGACCGCGTCGACCGTATCGCGGTAGAGCCGGTCGTCAATGACCGTCACGCCGCCGGGCTGCGAATAAGCGCTCCCGCCCCGTCCGACGAACGCATCGATCTCTTCCGGAGAGACGCCTTCCTCCTGCAGCATTTCCAGAATGACGTTCGTCCGGAACGGGATCTGGCCGTTCACGTGCGGGTATTTCAGAAGTTCCGGCGCGTCGTGAAAGAGACTCCGTTCAAAGACGAGCGTTTCGTCCGAAAACAGGCTCACTTTCGTAGAGGTCGAGCCGGGATTGATCACGAGGATCTTCCATTGTTTTTTCTTGTTTTCCACCTTGTTCTTCTGCCTCAAAAAAAACGCCTGACTATTTCGGTTTTTCGGTTGATTATTTCCGAAAAGCGGCTATACTAAACGTTATGATTGATTCCGCGCTCAAAAACAGAAAAGCGACGTTCATCATTGCGCTCGCCTTCATCGGATGGGGCTTCACGGGGATCACGAAGCATTTCGTGACCGCGCCGACCGGCTTCGTCTCGATGGTCCGCGCATTCGGCGGCGCGGTCATGCTGTTTCTCCTCACGCTGATCCTTCGAAGGAAGCTTTCTTTCTCCGCCATTAAAAAGAATGCGCTTCCGATCCTGCTCTCCGGTCTTTCGCTCGCGGTGAACTGGATCGTATTGTTCCACGCCTATAATCTCGCGGGCGTCGCGATGGCGACGATCCTGGACTACTTGGCCCCGGTCATCGTGTTTTTCCTGTCCCCGTTCTTTTTCCGGGAAACCATTTCCCTTCGGAAAATGCTCACGGCGCTCCTTGCGGTGCTCGGCGTCGTCATGGTGTCCGGCGCGTTCTCCGGGGCGATCTCCGCAAACGGCGAAGGATTCCTGCTCGGTCTCCTGCTCGGCATGATCTCCGCCTTAAGCTACGCCGTCTTCATCATCTGCAATAAAAAAGCCCATGACATTGCCCCGTTTGACAAGGGCATTTCACAACTGTTCGTCACGGGCCTTGTGATCATGCCTTACGTTCTTATAAAGGAACTGCCGGAAGTGGTATCCTACGAATGGACGCCCGGCGCTGTCCTCGTTCTGCTCTTTTTCATCCTGATCCAGACGCCGTTCGCCTACGGCTGCTACTTCTACGCGGTCGCGGATGTGCCGGCGCAAAAGAGCTCGATCATGAGCTTCATCGATCCTGTGATCGCGCTTGCCACGGCCTTCCTTTTCCTCGGAGAATCCATGGACTGGATCCAGGCGCTCGGCTCATTGCTCATTCTGTTCGCCGCCTTCTTCATCGACTGGGAGTTCTCGAAGAAAAAGCAAAAGCGCTGAGGCGTTATTCCGTCGTTTCCTCTTCCGTTTTCTCGAGGATCTCCTCCGCGATCTCTTCCGATGCCGCGTCCGCGGCGTCCGTCTCACCCTTCTTCGCCCGCTTATTCGTATCGATCGACTTCCCGAACACGACGAACCGGTCAAAGAGATATTCCGTCACGAAGTTGATGAACATGTTGAGGAAGGTGACGAGATACCCGTTCCAGCCTAGAGACTCCGTCAGCCACTTTTCGAGCAACGTCGACAGCGGCGTGAAGACCGCGTAGTAGGCCGCCACTTTGAGCATCGCGATCGGAACATTGTTCGCGGACTTGAACGTGAACTCGCGGTTCAGCGTGAAGTTCCAGATGACCGATAAAATGAGCGCAATGAGATAACTCAGCCATTCCGGAAAGTGTGCCAGTTCATAAAGCAACGTATAGCTTAAGATCTGGATCACGCCTGCCGAAATGGAGAACCCGACGAACTTGACCGTCCGGATGAGTTCCGCCTTCTTTTCCTGTTTTGTCAACGTCTTCTTTTCCATAGGGTCAATACTCGAATCCGCTCGGCTCGTCAAACGGCTGATCCAGGATCTCCGGATGTGCAAAAATGTATTTCACGAGATTCAGGCTGCGGACGAAATAGAATCCGTCGCCGATCCGTTCGTCGATCGTCGCGCCGAAATCGCAGACGTCCCGGACTTCCTTGTGGCCGTCCGGCATGACGATCTCTTCTTTGTGCAGCGTGCCGACCGTGATCATGATGCTGTTCGTCCCGTAATTGTTCAGGTGATGATAGACCGCCGGGCCTTTGATGCTGCCGAGATTCGAAAGCAGGACCGTGCTGTAATTGCTGTCACCGTCCTTCAAGCCCTTCGGCACCATGCCCCAGAAATCGAGCCAGCGGATCACGCGAACGATGAACATCAGAAGCAGCCGCGGGATCTTCGCGAACTTGTCCAGCACTGCGTCCATACCGCCGGTGCTGTGTTCCGACTTCCGCATTTCCTTGAGATCGCCGTAGATCTTGTGGCTGATGTCGTCGATCGTATCCGTTCCCTTCGGCGTGATCGACATGAAGGACTCTTCCGCGTCGTCCGCAAACCGTCGCTTCGCCATGAAGTTCAGCGTGATCTCGTCCCGCTCATACATCCTGCGTCCCTGGATGTAACGGTTCATCTTCGGCCGCTCGTGGATCATTTTCGCGACCGCCAGCACGAAGCAATGGAAAATCGTCGTCTTGTAATTCTCGTGCTCCGCATTCTTCTTTTCAATGAATTTCATCAGTTCCGTCGCGTCGACCTTGTCGGCGAGGTAGACTTCGCTCTCCGTCCGCTGCGGCATGATGTGCATCATGATCGTGGTCAGTCCGGAAACGTCGCGGATATACCGTGCATCCTTCTTGTCCCCCCAGCGTTTCTTTCTCTTCACGGTTTGCTTCGCTTCGGTTTCTTTCTTTTCAGTACTCATAAATACCTCTTTTTCTGAACGTAATGCTTAAAAAACTACAAGAAATTATACAATACTCTCATTATGAAATCAAGAAAAACGACGTTCCGCCTCATTTCCTCTGACGGTCGTACATCTTCGCGAGACCGCCTTCGGAAGTTTCCAGAAACCGGCGGTTCATGCTCGTGCCGGTCTCGTACATCGTGCGGATGGCCATATCGAGCGAGATCCGCTGGGTCTCGGACAGGAAGTAGGAAAGATTGCAGGCGTTCATGGCCCGCATGGCTGCCACCGCGTTCCGTTCAATGCACGGCACCTGAACGAGGCCGAGGATCGGATCGCAGGTGAGACCGAGATGATGTTCGAGCGCGATCTCCGCGGCATACTGGATCTGAGAGATGGAAAGTCCGTAAATACAGTCCAGACCGGCCGCCGCCATCGCGCAGGCCGAGCCGACTTCCGCCTGACAGCCGCATTCCGCGCCGGAGATGGAGGCGTTGTTTTTGATCAAATTTCCGATGAGTCCGGCGACTTCCAGTCCGGAAATGATCTGCTCGTCGGACACGCCGCGGTTCTGCTGAACATAGAGAAACACGGCCGGCACGACGCCTGAGGCGCCGCAGGTCGGCGCAGTGACAATGGTCCCGCAGTCCGCGTTCTGCTCGCTCGTTGCAAAGGCGTAGGCGGAAATGAGCCGGCATTCATTGACCTGGGGGTGGTCGTGCTCCGGGCGGAAATCGTAGAGGATTTTTGCCTTTCTTTCCACCTTCAGCGGGCCGGGGAGCAGGCCTTCTGCCTGAAGCCCTTCTTCCACGGTCTTTTTCATCTGTGCCCAGACGGCCCGGAGATATTCCCGGATCTCTTTGCCTTCCGTAAGATCCACGTACTCCGCGAGGTCGAGCCCGCGATACCGGCAGAATTCCTGCACTTCCGCAAAGGAGTTCTCCGGATAGACTTCTTCCCGGACGTCCTCCGGACGGCCTTCGATACGGATGTCTCCGCCGCCCACAGACTGGACGCGGATCTCTCCGAGAAGGTCATTGCCGCGGAAGGCTTTCAGGTCCATCGTGTTCGGATGGCTGACGTTTTCCGGCGTTTCCTCCGAAAAGATCACTTCGACCGGAAGCGGCGCAAAGGTTTCATGCAGCACGCGGTCGGTCCCGTGACCTTTGCCGGTCTTCGAAAGCGACCCGTACAGCACCGCTTCAAAGCGGTCGGCTTCCGGCTGTTCCTTGAGGAACAGTTTCGCGGCGCGCTCCGGCCCCATCGTATGGGAGCTGGACGGCCCTTTCCCGATTTTATAGATTTCACGAATCGATTTCACGGAATTCTCCTTTCCGTCACTTCTTCGTCCTGTCCGTCCCGCTTCTTTCTGAGTTTATCGAAAGGAAGGCTGACGATCACGCCGAGCACCATCAGTCCGAACCAGACGAGTACGAGACCGCCCCAACCGATCGTTGAAACGGAATTGGCAAAGATCGACGACGAGATCGCCGCCGCCATGTAACTGGCAAAGTCCAGGAATCCGGTCGCGGAAGACACGAAGCCGGTATCCCGGAGTGAAGGACAATACACGCTCCAGAGGATCGTCGCCGCCGAATTCGAAGACAGGATCGAAAGCACCAGAAGAATGATGTTCGCAACGGGATTTTCCACGAAGAAAGTCAGCAGGAAAAAGACGGCGGACGCGAAAAACGAAAGGAAAAGCGTCAGGTTCATCTTTCTCCGAAGCAGTTCGTAGATCCCCACTCCGACGAAGGTGGAAAAGGCAATGATGAACGATGTCACGGTAAAAATGAGGTCGGCCTTCTCCGGCGAGAACTGCAGCCGTTCCGAAATGTAGGTCGGAAGCCAGAACACGACCGTCGTACGGACCACGCCGGTCAGGATCGACACGAGCACGAAGCGGATGATCCTGTGTTTGATGAGGATCCGGATGCCGCCCTTTAAAGCAATCGTCTCCCGTTTTTCCGGATAACGGATGATGCTCTTCCGCTCCATGACGGTGAAGGCTAAGAAGCAGATGACGCCCATCGCCATCATGATGGAACTGCCGGTGTAAAAGACGCCCTGCCACGTCATCCACGCGCCGAGAAGTCCGGCGACGGGCGAGCCCAAAAACGACGAAAACGTGAATCCGAGCGTGCTTCTCGTCGCATAGACGAGCGACATGCTCTCCGCGACGACTTTCGTCATCGGCGCATAGATCATGGACAAGAAGAGACCGACGAGAGCATAAGCGATGAAGCAGGCGATCCAGTTTCCTGCAAAAATGGGAAAGACGATATGACAGACACCCGCGAGAAACAGGCCGAGACAGATCATGTACTTTGCCTTGATGGCTTCCCCGATCCGGCCGTTGATGAGCTGACCGACCGCATAGGAAACGAAAAACGCCGAGGAGAGCGTGCCGATCTGTTCTTTCGTGAGGACCCCGTCGGCCACCATGCCCGGCGTTACGGCGCTGAGCAGATTTCTCGCAACGTACACCGCGAGATAAGCGATCGCGCAGAAGCCGCCCAAAAGGATCGCGTTCCTGATGTCTGCCTTTTTCGAATTCTGTTCCATGGACCAATCCTTCGTACAAAAAAACGTCTTTCGACTGTTATACCGCGTACGAGACAAAAACGCAATACGTGATCGCCGCAAATTGCTTGAATGCGCCCAAAAACCGTGCTATAGTGGTTTTATGAACCGCAGACTGAAAATCGACATACAAACCGTTCCGACGCTGATCCTCATCACGGTCAACGTCCTCTTATTCCTCATCTCGGTCTTCCGGCCGGGCTTCGAGGACGCTTTCGGCATCTCCGTTCAGAGCGTCCTGGTCGAAGGAGATTATTTCCGTCTCGTCAAATACATGTTCATGCACGCAGGCTGGCAGCACATCCTCGCCAACATGGTCCTGCTGTTCTTCATTTCCTCAATGAATCTCGGCCTGCAGTCCGTTCTGAAATACGTCGTCGTCTATTTCTCTTCCGGAATTCTGGGCGGGCTGCTGGAACTCTTCCTCCGGTCCAGACTCTTCCCCGGGAGCGACGTTTTCGCGATCGGCGCTTCGGGCGCGATCATGGGGCTCGTCGGTTCCACGCTCGTACTGTTTCTCGTGAAACGGAAGGCATTGCCGAAAGAAGCCCGGAGAGACACGATCATCCGTCTTTTGCTTCTCACTGCCGTGAACCTCGTTCCGACGAGCGGATCGGTGGATTACCTCGGGCACGCCTCGGGATTCGTCGTCGGCGCCGCCCTTACGTTCCTTCTGTCGCTCGGCTCCCTGATCCGCCCGGAAGAAGCAGTTGAGGACGATGAACCCGTTTCCGAAGAATGACCCTTACTCCAGTATTTTCCTGATCACGAAGAGCTGCAAGCGCTTCGGCAATGCATTGAGAAGCAGTAACAGCGGATTCCGGTTGACTTTGTAGGTCAGTTTCGGCCGGCGTGCGGTCAGCGCTTTCCGGATCACGAGAGCGACTTTTTCCGGCGGCACGTGCTTCGCCTCCACCTTTCCCACGATTTTTCGAAACCTCGTTGCATTCACGGAATAGTATTTCGTGTTCGAGACGAACTCGTCGAGTTTCCGTTCGGATTTCGGGAGCATGCCCGTGTTCACGGCGCCGGGCCGGACGACCGCGACCTTGATTTTAAGAAGCTGCACTTCCATCCGGAGCGTCTCGGCGTATTTTTCGACCGCCGCCTTCGTGACCGCGTAAACGCCGGTGAACGGCAGGGGATGAAGCGGCGCCAGTTCGCTCGAAACGATCACGATGCGGCTGCCCGGCTTCAGCATTCCCGAAAACGTCTGATTCACCCGGAACGTCCCGAAAAGATTAACGCTAAAGTCTCTGAGAAAGTCCTCCTCCGGCATTTCAATGAGCGAGTTCAGGTCGTACACGCCGGCCGTATGAACGATGCCGTCGAGAACGTCCGTCTCCTTCCGGATCTCCTCCGTCACCCGTTCGAGATCCTTCCGGTCGGTGAGATCCGCGCGAAAATAGCGGATCCCGATGCCTTTGATCCCGTCCCCGGGCGCCGTTTCCCTGATGACGCGGTCCAATGCGTACACCGTATGACCCGCTTCCGAAAGCATGCGCACGACTGCGCTTCCCATGCCGCCGCATGCACCCGTTACCAGATACTTACCCATGCTTCACCTCACTCTGCCGTGATCACGCGGACGCCCTTTTTCCGGAGCGCGGCGACCGCATCCCTTCCGGTACCTGCATCCGTAACGACGACGTCGATCTTTTCCGGATCACAGACATGATTCATGGCCGTCACGCCGAACTTGGAATGGTCCGCCAATGCATAGACTTCCTTCGTCCGCTCCACGCCGATCCGCCGGAACGCAGTCTCCTCTTCCCGGTAATCCGTGATGCCGAACCGGTCCGAAATGCCGCCGACGCCGAGAAACAGTTTGTCGGTCTGGAAGAGACGCATGTTCGCGTCGGCGATCGCATGTCCGCCGACCGAAAGTTCTCCCCGCCGGACCCTTCCGCCGATCAGGATCACCTCGATCCGCTCGCTTTCCGAAAGCAATGCCGCGACGGGGATCGAATTTGTGATCACGATGACGCTGACATCCCGTTCCTTCAATGCCTTCGCCATCTCCATGGTTGTAGTTCCGACGTCAATTCCAATCACATCCCCATCTTCCACGAATGCGGCGGCCGCCTTCCCGATCAGTTCCTTTTCGGCGGCGTTCTTGATCTGGCGGTCACTGAACACGGGCTCCACGCTCCGGCGGCTCACGAGGACCGCGCCCCCGTAAACACGCTTCAGAAGGCCTTCCGCCTCTAATGCCTCCAGGTCTCTCCGGATCGTTTCGATCGAAACCGAGAAGCATTCAACGAGACTTGCCACGCGCACGCTCCCGTCCTTTTTCAGCATTGCAATGATTTCTTCACGCCGGTGAAATACCATCGATCCTTCCTTTCAGCACCGGCCGGTGTGCCCGGCCGATTGCATTGTTTCAAACACTCCACAAAATGTTATCATTTTTCGAGCGTCATGTCAACAGAAAATGATCAAAAAGCGGCAAAAATCAAGCCAAAATCATTGACTTTTCAGTGCTTGCCTCTATAATGGGAATTGCAACAAAACCACGGACAAACTGCACACAAACTGCGCAGTCCGGTCCGAAACCATTCCAACGGAGGCAAACATGAAAACAGACGTGGTCATCATCGGCGCCGGAGCGGTCGGTTGCTCGATCGCGAGAGAACTCTCCCGGTTCTGCCTTGACGTCATCGTGGTCGATAAAAACGAAGACGTCGGCGGCGACGCTTCCAAATCAAACAGCGCGATCATACATACCGGATACGACGCTTCTCCCGGCACGCTGGAGTCGGAACTCGTCGTCGCTGCGAATCCCATGTACGACCAGATCGCAAAAGACCTCGACGTTCCGTTCAAACGGGTCGGCGCGATCCTGCCCGCAGTGAATGACGAACAGTTTGAAAAACTCCAGGACATCAAGCACAAAGCCGTCAAGAACCGCGTGTACGACGTGCAGTACAAAACCGGCGCGGAACTGCTTGAGATGGAGTCGAACCTGAATCCCGAAGTGAAAGGCGGCCTTTATATCCCGAGAGAAAGCATCATTGATCCGTTCATTCTGGTGCAGGCGTACGCGGAAAACGCCAATGAAAACGGCGTGCATTTCCTTTTGAAAACGAAGGTTACCGGCATCCGCACCGAAAACGGCGAGGTGAAGGAAGTCGAGACGACAGGCGGAACCATTGAAACGAAAGTGGTCATTAACGCCGCCGCCCTCTACTGCGACGAGATCGCGGCCATGGTCGGAAAGGCCGACTACAAAGTCGTGGCGCGGCGCGGGCAGTTTTACATTCTGGACCGGAATACCGCCTGTCAAGTGAATCACATCGTGCTTCCGATCCCGACGAAGATCACGAAAGGCAAACTCATGTGCCCGACGATCCACGGAAACATGCTCGTCGGACCGACGGCGGAGGACCTGGACGACAAGACCGACAAATCCACGACGAAAGAAGGACTGCAGTCCATTGAGACCGACGTGAAGCGCCTGATCCCGGGCGTTCGCGTCCGCGAATGCATCACCCAGTATTCCGGACTTAGGCCGAACCGGAATCCGGAAGGGCTGCACGTCGATACCTGGGAAGACCTGAAAGGCTTCATCAATCTCTCCGGCGTGCGTTCGACCGGACTCACGCTCTCCGCTTCGATGGGCGTCTACGTTGCCGATCTCATGCGGGAACTCGGGATCGAAATGATCCCGAAGGAACACTTCAAGAAAACGAGAAAAGGCATCGTCCGGTTCCGGGATCTTTCCGACGAAGAGCGGGAAGCGCTGATCGCGAAGGATCCGGCGTACGGACGCATCATCTGCCGCTGCGAGACCGTAACGGAAGGCGAGATCCTCGACGCGA
>JAEEIV010000079.1 GCA_016281555.1 Lachnospiraceae bacterium
ACCAGCCACCGTTTCCGTTCGGAGAAAGTGCAATGTGTCCTTTTTCGGAAAGCAGGACGTTTCCGTCGAAGTCGGTGCAGGGCGCCATGTCCTGAATGAAGAATTTCACGTATTCCTTCGGGTATCCGAAATAGTCGTGCGCTTCAAAGAATTCGCGGGTCTCGGCGTCGTTGATCTTTGAAGTCATGATGAAGAAGAGGAAAGGCTTCCCGGCCTGCTTCACGGTATCCTTGAGATTTCTGAAAAGGCATTCGAAGATCGTGAGATCGGTCGTGACGCCGATCGGGTACGTGCCCTTCGGGTGGTCGAAACCGAGACGCGTGCCCTGTCCGCCGGCGAGCAGGACTGCAGCCGTTTTTCCTGCTTTGATCGCCTTGATCCCAGCTTTTTCAAACTCCTTCCGGCGTTTTTCGATCTCGGTCACCGTCATTGCGGCAAGAGGCTCTGTCCGGAATTCGCCGCCCTCAGCCGTTTCCTCTTTTAAGACGGAAAGCGGAGAGAGGTCGAGCGCTTCGATCTCGGACAGAAGTTCCTTTTTTCCGGATTCGTCCAGTTCCTCGTAAAAACGGAGAAGACCGGTCTGGCCGGCTTTTTCCAGTTTTTGTTTCGCTTCTTTATAAGTCATGCAAGTCCACCTTCTTCCGTAAAGGTTGCAAAAATAAAAACCAAAGGAAATTATAGACGAAAATGAGAGAAATGTAAACACGAAAAAAAGAAAAACGGCACGGCATTCAGGCCGTGCCGCATTTCTTCCGTCTCGTCCGCTGACCGCATGCGGTCACGGAGGAGAGAGGATCATTCTTCCTTCGCTTCCTCGTCTTTGAAGCGGTCTCCGAGTTTGGAGAACAGCGGGATCTTCGTCTCGCCGGTGAACAGGGTGACGAGGCCGATGATCAGAAGGATGATCGCAACGATGATCAGGGCTTCTCTCGCATACTGGAAGATGAAGCGGAAGACCTGACCGGCTCTTGCGGGGATGAACGTGACGAGCGCCGTCTGGGCAAGCAGTTCAGTCAGCCATCTGAAGAGAACGAGCATCGCGCCGACGCCGAGGGGCTGAACCGAATTCCGGAGCAGCCACTTGTCCTTGATGAAGAACAGTTCCACGCCGAACAGGAGCGCCATCACGATCCAGCTTTCCGTAATGGCGGAAATGAACATCACGACCACCATCAGGAGATAGGCTTTGTTGCCGGCAAACTTCTTTTTCTCCGGGACTGCCGGGTTGTTTGCGCCGACGGGAGTACCGCATTTCGAACAGAATGTCGCGTCATCCGGGAGCTCGGTTCCGCACTTATTACAGAACATGGGAATACCTCCTTAAGTCTTTTTGATAGTCATAGAGTAGCACAAAGTCGGCCGGATTGCAAGGAAAAATGGAATGAGAAAATCAGTTGAAATCTCCGTGGAGATGAAGTAAAATAATAGCAAATATGGGCGCAGTCACTGAGGGCGGCTGCTGCGTTCCGTAGAGGAGGGTCCGAAATGGCGAAAACCATCAAAACGATCGGGGTACTGACGAGCGGCGGAGATGCGCCGGGAATGAATGCGGCGATCCGCGCGGTCGTCCGTTCCGGTTTGGCCCAGGGCCTGACGGTCAAGGGAATTCAGCGGGGATATGCAGGTCTTCTGAACGGGGAGATCCGCGACATGAAATCTCATGACGTTTCCGAGATCATTCAGCGCGGCGGCACGATCCTTTATACGGCGAGAAGCCAGGAATTCATACAGGAACAGGGACAGGTGAAGGCGGCGGAGATCTGCCGGGAACACGGGATCGACGCGGTGGTGGTCATCGGCGGCGACGGATCGTTCCGGGGGGCGATCGCATTGGCGAGGCAGGGCGTGAACACGGTCGGCATTCCCGGCACCATCGACCTGGACATCTCCTGCACGGACTACACGATCGGATTCGACACTGCCGTGAATACGGCGATGGAGGCCATCGATAAGATCCGCGACACCTCGTCTTCCCACGAACGCTGCTCGATCGTGGAGGTCATGGGGCGTTCCGCGGGCTACATCGCGTTCCACTGCGGTATTGCGACCGGCGCGGAGAACATCCTGCTTCCCGAGATCTACGACGGCGACGAGCAGGCACTCATCAATCAGGTCATTGCCACGAGAAAGGCTGGAAAAAAGCATCACATCATCATCAACGCCGAAGGCGTGGGACATTCTTCCTCCATGGCGAAGCGGATCGAAGCCGCGACGGGCGTGGAGACGAGGGCGACGATCCTCGGGTATCTGCAGCGCGGCGGTTCCCCGACCTGCCGGGACCGCGTCATGGCGACCATGATGGGCATCAAGGCCGTGGACATCCTCGTGGCCGGCGGTTCGAACCGCGTCGTGGCGAGCAAGAACGACGCCATCGTGGATTTTGACTTTGAAGAGGCCCTGGCCATGAAGAAGGACATCCCGTCCGAATGGATGCGGATGACGAAACTGCTTGCGAGGTAATTTCACAGAAACGCCAGAAGACTGTTCGCGCTTTCGGGGAACAGTCTTTTTTTTGGGGATCGGCGGACGGATCATGAACAGATTGCTGACGGAAATCGCAAAATATCAGAAACAGCCTGCATACAGAAGAGAAGCGGGCGTCTTCGTCACGGAAGGACCGAAAATGGTTTGGGAAGCGCCGCCGGACAAAGTCCGGACCGTCGTTGTGACGGACCGCTTCCGGAGGGAAAAAGAGGGGATCGAAGAGCGGTTTCCCGCCGCACGCATCCTCACGGTTTCCGAGGAAGAACTCGGACGGATCTCGGATACGAAAACGCCGCAGGGCGTTCTCGCGGTGGTCGAGCGCTATTCCTACGGGTTCGACGACGTCTTTTGTGAGAAGAACGGCGTGTACGTTCTTCTCGATTCCGTTCAGGATCCGGGAAACGTCGGGACGATCTTCCGGTCCGCCGAAGCGGCCGGGGCAGCGGGGATCTTTCTGAACCGTTCCTCCGCGGAGGTATACGGACCGAAAGTGGTCCGTTCGACCATGGGGGCGATTTTCCGCTTGCCGTTTCTCATCGCGGACAGTCTGGAAGAGACGGTGGAAGAACTGAAGAAGCGGAGCGTGAAAGTGTTTGCGGCACATCTTCAGGGGAGCGTGCCTTACGACGAAGCGGACTATTCCGGTCCCACGGCGTTTCTGGTCGGCAATGAGTCGAAGGGGCTCGGCGAAGAGATCACCCGCCGCTCAGATGAACGCGTCCGGATTCCGATGCTCGGAAAAACGGAATCTCTGAACGTCGCTATGGCGACCACGATCCTGCTGTACGAGGCGCTCCGCCAGCGGAAAGTTTGACAAAAACCCGCCTTTGTGGTACAATCTTGCTCACATTCGGGCGACAGACCCCGTTACGGTGGGGAATGAAGATAAAAAACAGGCGCTTCGTGGAGAACGGGGCGTCACAGGGAGAATAATCGGATGTTACGGAAGTACAAATACGGAATCCCCATTGTCATCGGGGCGGCGGCAGTCGCTCTGGTGCTGGCGTTGACGCTTCCGAAGATCATCCGGCAGGACGACGACTCGAAAACCACTGAGATTTCGTCTTCGGAAACGGTTTCCGAAACCGAAACGGAGACGGATCCCGTAACGGAGCCGCCTACGGAAACGGAAAGCGAGACCGAGGCGGAACCTCCGACCGAGGAGACCGAGGAACCGTCCGGCGAGGAGACCTGGCCGGAAGACGAGTTCATTCCGCTCGATCCGAAGGAGGAAGAGGGCGTCGTCGGTCTGCAGCGGTATTTCCGCGGCAAGCTGATCATCAACATGGACATGGTCCATCTATACCTGAACGTCCGGAAGGAGCCGAATGACGATTCCGAGATTCTGGCGGTCCTCTGGCCCGCGGACATCGTCCGCTACGACGGGCGGCAGGGAGACTGGTACCGCGTCGTGATGGACGGCTACTTCGGCTTCGTCCATGCAGAATACGTGCTGACCGACGACGATGCGTTCCGCGCAAGGATCCATTCGGTCGGTTACGCGGCGGTCGTGAAGGACAAGAACACGCCGTTATACTCGAACCGGAACGATTTCACCTCGGAAGTGAAGCAGGTGAAGAAGGGCACGACCTTCCGTATCGTCGGCGTGACCACGGAATGCTATAAGCTGGAGGTCGATTTCGACGGCTTTAAGATGCTGTACTGCAAGCAGAAGGACGTCATCCCGTATTACCTATTCCTGGCGCCCGGCAATGAAAGCGGCATGTCGGAGTGGGAGGAGGAATCCATGGCGACCATGGAGATCTCGAACAATCTGGAACGCGTGGAAACGGTGCAGGCGGAGGCCGCGGCGGAACGGGCTGCGTACGAGTCCCAGCTGGCGGAGTACATTGCCCAGTCGAAGGCGGCGGAAGCCTCAAAACTGGCCGAGGCCTACCGGAGATCTTCGGAGGAAGCGGCGAGACAGGCGACGGCATGGATGGAGAACGTGTCCACCGCATCACCGAATCAGCAGACGGACGCGAACGGACGGCGGTACATCGGCACCTTCCGTGTGACGCATTACTGTCATTGCCAGAAGTGCTGCGGCGTCTGGGGGAACAACGATCCGAACTATAACGCGCACGGCGCCTCGGGCCTTCCGCTCGTCAGCGATTACTCGGTGTCCGTGAATAAGGCGCAGATCCCCTTCGGCACGAAGCTTTACGTGGTCCGTAAGGACAGCGCCGGCAATGTGATCAGCGAAAAGGAGTACATTGCGGCGGACGAAGGCGTCCCCGCCTATGCGCTCGACATTTACCGGAAGACGCATGAAGCGGCATTGTCCGGCGGCATGTACTATGCAGAAGTCTATATCATTCCGTGAGGGACGCTGACGGTCCCGGGAGGCGTGATTGTTCGGTACACTGACGATCTATAAAGACGGTCTCAATGAAGAAGAAAAGGCCGAATACCAAAGGTATTACTGCGGACTCTGCAGAGAACTCAGGCGGCGGTTCGGACTGAAAAGCCAGCTCATCCTGACGTATGACTGCACTTTCCTCGGGATGCTTTTAAACGGCGTTTACGAGGACGGGGAATCGGTGCATTCCTCGTTCTGTTCGCATAAGATGAAACGCGTGGAAACGGTACGGAACCGTTCCCTGGAATATGCGGCGGCCATGAACCTGCTGCTTTCCTACCAGAACTACACGGACCGCGCCCACGACTTCAAAAAGGGAAAACTCCACAAGGCGGCGGCCATGGCCGTCCGGGCGCTTCGAAGAGACTATCTCAGGGTCGCGAAGCAGTATCCCAGGCAGACGAAGGCGCTGGAACGGTATATGGAAGCGCTGCATTCCTACGAGGAAACTCCCGACGAAAACCCCGATTTTGCGGCGAATCTGACCGGCGAAATGCTGGCCGAGATTTTCGACGAGCGGGAGGACCGGCTGTCGGATTTCCTGAAAAACACGGGCTATTATCTCGGCAAATTCATTTACCTTTCGGACGCGTTCGAGGACGTGGAAGAAGATGAGGCGAGCGGCGACTACAATCCGTTCAAGAAGACTTTCCGGGAGCCGGAGTTTGCCGATAAAACGGAGGATCATCTCGTCGGCATCATGGCGGAATGCACGAAAAACTTTGAACTGCTGCCCGTCATAGAGCATCGCGAGATATTGAGAAACATTTTGTATTCGGGTATTTGGATCCCCTTCTTTCACGCGAAAAAAACGCGGGAGGAATCGCTGAAAGCGAAAGAGACGCGGGAAGAGTCAGATGTATTATGATCCCTACAAAGTCCTCGGCGTGCAGCCGTCTGCAAGCGATGACGAAGTCAAAAAAGCATACAGGACACTGAGCCGGAAGTACCATCCCGATTCCAACATCGACAATCCGAACCGGGAGCAGGCGGAAGAACGGTTCAAGGAGGTGCAGGAGGCCTACGAGCAGATCATGAAGATCCGTTCCGGCGAAGCGCCTTCCGGGAATTACGGACCGTACGGACAGAGTTCGGGCGCCTATCAGGGTCAGGGCAATGCGGGCTACCGGTACCGCGAGAATTACCGGAGTTACGGCTTCGATCCCTTCAGCGCGTTTTTCCGGTCGTCCGGTCCCTCCTCCGACAATGAACCGTTTACGTATCCGAGAGAGTTTGAACCTGCGGTCCGTGCGATCAACGCCCGTTCTTTTAACGATGCGCTCAATTATCTGAATCGGATGGAACAGACGCACAGGACTGCAGTATGGTATTATCTCCGCGCCAATGCGAACGCCGGCCTGAATTACCGCGCCAATGCGATGGAAGACGCGGAAATGGCGGTCCGGCTCGAACCGAACAACTTAAGGTACCGCAGCTTTTATCAAAGACTGCAGCAGAGTTCGGCGAATTACCGGAGCACGGCCGAGACGTACGGACGGTCCGGACTGTCGGGCTCCGACATTTGCTGTAATCTTTGCCTGCTGTCATTATGCTGTCCCTGTAACGGACCCTGCTGAAAGCGGGTCCGGAAAGGAAGGATGAAATGAAAAAAAGAATGATTGCCGTTCTTCTCAGTCTGACCCTCTGTGTCGGAATGCTTTCCTGCAATGAAAAGCAGGAGAGCGGATCGAAGGAAGAACCCGCGGAAACATCGACGGACGTTTCGACGGAAACGGAGACGGAATCTACGGAAGAGACGATCCCGGAATCATCGACGGAACTTCCGACGGAACCGGAAACGGTGCCGCCGACGGAAGTGCAGACGGAACCGGCGACGCAGGCTCCGACGCCGCCTTCCCAGGGAGCCGGAAACGGCATTCTGACCGACAACGGCAAGTATCCCGATTGGGAATCGTATTCCAACAAGTCGATCCCGTACGGAAACGACTGGGACGACAAGGATGAGACCGGACTTCCCCAGGGGGTGCACTATTACGAGGCGCTGTACGGGAAGACCGAACCCGTCTACCGGATCAAAACGGATCAGAAGCTTCTTTACCTCACGATGGACGAGGGGTACGAAGCCGGGTACACCCCGACGATCCTCGACATCCTGAAAGAGAAGAACGTCAAGGCGGTCTTTTTCATCACGAAGCAGTTCTTTGACAGCGATCCGGAACTCGTGGAGCGCATGATCAGAGAGGGTCATATCATTGGCAACCACACCTGCAGACATCCTTCCGGCGGTTATCCGAGATATGCGGACGAGCACGGTTTTGACACGTTCACGGAAGACGTGCAGACGTTGCATAAGCTGGTGTACGACCGGTTCGGGTATACGATGAAGCTGTTCCGGTTCCCGGAAGGCGAATTCAGCGAGAAAATGCTCGCGAAACTCAGGAACTGGGGATACAATTCCGTGTTCTGGAGTTACGCGCATTACGATTACAACCGGGACAACCAGCCGGAAGTCTCGGTGACGCTGAACCGCTGCTTAAGCCATATGGCGCCGGGCGCGGTCTACCTTCTGCACGCGGTCTCCTCCAGCAATACCGCGGCGTTAGCGGACTTCATCGACGGAGCCAGGGCGGCGGGATACGAGTTCGGCGTTTTCCCGGCGGACGAGGTCGCAAACCGTTAAGGGCTTTCCGGAAGAGGGCGGAAACGCCTTTCACAGAATCTATATATAAATAATTATAAGGCGAGCCACTTTTGGCTTGCCTTTTTTATCACCTTTTGCTATAATCGTTTATAAGGCAAAAATCGGGTTTTTGTGCCGGTTTGCAGATGCCCGGCCTGAAGGAGGAACGCTTTATGAGCGGAATGAATCAAGCAGCAGAAAGGATCCTTGCACTTGCGGACGAAGGGAGCTTCACCGAGTTCGGAAAAGAAGTGACCATGCGTTCGACCGATTTCGACCTTTCGATCCCGAAGGAAGCGGGAGACGGCGTCGTGACCGGGATCGCGACCGTGGGCGGAACGCCTGTCGCGGTGTACAGTCAGGACCGAGCCGTGCTGAACGGGTCTTTCGGGGAAATGCACGCGAAGAAGATATTGAACCTGTATGAATTTGCGCTGAAGACGGGACTGCCCGTCGTGGGAATGCTGGATTCCGCGGGAGTCCGTCTCGAAGAAGCCACGGATGCGCTGGAAGCGTTCGGCGAACTGTATCGCATGAAGGCGAAGGCATCGGGCGCGATCCTGCAGATCGATCTGGTCTTCGGCAGAACGGGCGGCATGGCGGCGGTCGCCGCAGGCCTTTCGGATTTCGTGCTCATGGAGAATTCCGCAGAATTCTTTGTCAACGCGCCGAATACGCTGCCGGGGAATTTTGAGGAAAAATTGAACACCGCTTCCGCATCCTACCGTGCCGAATCCGCCGGTGACGTCAGTTTCACCGGCACCGAAGAGGAACTGATCTCTTTCACGAAGGAACTGCTCGGTCTCCTTCCGGCGAACTGCGAAGAACTCGCCGTGGGAGAGAGCGCTGACGATCTGAACCGGATGACGCCGGAACTGGAGGGAGAAACTTCGGCGAAAGCGTTTGCGGCTGCCCTCGGCGACGGGGAAAAATTCACGGAGCTGAAACCCTCGTACGCCCCGGACATGATCACGGGCTTTATCAAACTGGACGGCATGACGACTGCCGTCGTTGCGAACGGATCCGACGCGCTGACGGCGGCCGGGCTGCGGAAAGCGGCGGAGTTCGTCCGCTTTGCGGATGCTTTTGATCTTCCGGTCGTGACCTTATCCCATGCGGTCCGTCTGGAGGCGTCGGAAGAAGGAGAGAAGGCGCTGCTTCGCGAGGCGGACGCACTCGTTTCCGCCCTTTCGTCCTCGACGGTCCCGAAGGTGAACGTCGTGATCGGCGATATGATCGGGAATGCGTATCTCATCATGAATTCCAAGGCTTCCGGCGCGGACATCGTTTATGCCCTGGACGGTGTGAAGATCGGCCTCATGGACGGCAGCGCCGCCAGGAAGATCCTGTCGGACGGCGGTGAGGAAGCCGCCCGGAAATTCGAGGAAAAGCAGACGGTCCGTCAGGCGGCGAAGCGCGGTTACGTGGACGAGATCGTGGCCGCGCGTTCTCTCCGGAAAAAGGTGCTCATTGCCATGGAGATCCTCTCGGCGAAACGCGGGGAACCCATCGCGAAGAAGCACGCGGGAAAGTGAGGCGCTCATGAATCAGGCACTCGGTTCCACGCTGGCTGAAGCGGCATTGAACACGCTCATCGGAATGGGCACCGTCTTCATCGTGCTGATCATCATCAGCTTCATCATCTGGCTGTTTAAATTCATCGGCATCGCGGAGCGGAAAGCGGCGGAAAAGAAAGAAGAAAAGTGGCGGCGGCCGGAAGGAAACGGCGGGACCGAAGAAGGCCGCGGAACGATGGAATCCGGAAAGGATCTTTCGGACGACCGCGAACTCGTCGCGGTGATCGCCGCAGCCATTGCCGCATATGAAGGCACGGATCCTGACGGCATCATCGTCCGGTCCGTCCGCAAACTGGGGAAAAGATAAAAGGAAAACGTAAGAGGATAAATGCGATGAAGAATTATACGATCACAGTGAACGGAAACGTGTATCAGGTCACAGTGGAAGAGGGAACGACGGCAGGCGTGATCCAGAACGCGGCCCCGGCGCCCGAAACGAAACCGGCAGAAACGAAGCCGGCGGCGGGCAATGCAGGAAAGACGCCGGTCGTCGCGCCGATGCCCGGAAAGATCCTGAGCCTGAAGGCCAAGGCCGGCGATCCCGTGAAGAAGGGACAGGTCGTCCTGATCCTTGAGGCCATGAAGATGGAAAACGAGATCGTGGCGCCGTCAGACGGTACCGTGGCCACCGTGGACGTCCGCGAGGGCGCACAGGTCGAAGCGGGCGCGGTTCTCATGACATTAAACTGATTCCGGGGTGAATGATGGAGTATTTTCTGACGACAATGGAAAAATTCCTGCATCAGACGGCTTTTTTTAACCTGACGTGGGGGAATTACGTGCTGGTGGCGGTCGCGCTGCTGCTCCTGTTTCTGGCCATTGCGAAGAACTTTGAGCCGCTCCTGCTCGTTCCGATCGCGTTCGGCATGCTGCTCGTGAATCTGTTTCCGGACATCATGGCGGAGGCGAAAGACGGCCAGGCAGGCGGTCTTCTCCGGTACTTCTATCTGCTTGACGAATGGAGCATCCTGCCGTCCATCATCTTCATGGGCGTCGGGGCAATGACCGACTTTGCGCCGCTCATTGCGAATCCGAAGAGCTTCCTCCTCGGTGCCGCGGCGCAGTTCGGGATCTATGCGGCTTATTTCCTCGCGATCCTGCTCGGGTTCAATAACCAGGCGGCGGCCGCGATCTCGATCATCGGCGGCGCGGACGGACCGACCTCCATTTTCCTCTGCTCGAAACTCGGACAGACGGAATACATGGGTCCGATCGCCGTGGCGGCATATTCGTACATGTCCCTCGTGCCGATCATTCAGCCGCCCATCATGAAACTGTTTACGACGAAGAAAGAGCGTGCGATCAAGATGGAGCAGCTCCGTCCGGTGTCCAAACTGGAGCGGATCCTGTTCCCGATCATCGTGACGCTCGTGG
>JAEEIV010000080.1 GCA_016281555.1 Lachnospiraceae bacterium
CGTACTCTTTGGGATCATAGGCGGAGCATTGGTGGGATTCTTTGAGCAGTACTCTCACGATGACCTGTGGGCTTTTGCACTGTTTGGGTCAATGACATTAGGCTTTTGGATGTGTACGACATCTCTGATCGTTCTTTTCAGCGAGAAGTTTTATACCGGGGGAATCAATGCCTTTCTCTATGTGTTTTTCATGTTTTATGTAACGGGTATTTTTAAGCGCCTGGCGAACGTACACAAGGGTTTCCTTGATTGGGATGGCTTCTGGCGAGGGTTTATTTCCTGGGGCGAATACGCGTATGCCGGACTTTGGGCTGCGGTCTGTTTCATTCTGGGGATGATTCTTTGGTTTGGCCGGAAGAAAAACGTTGTATTTGTGATCCTGAGATTTCTGCCGGCGCTTTATATTCTGGTGGAGGCAGTCTTACTGTGGAGCAGCGTCATCAGCAGGAGGACAGGGTTATTCATGGCAATCGTGGATACGGTTTGTCTGATCCTCTACATTTATATCATAGTCAGAAATTCAGAATGGAAGCGGCGAGAGGCAAACGCGACCAGACAAATAAACTGATTTGAAGATTAAGAAGCTAAAGACAACTTCAAGTTTCTCGAGGTGTAAGCAATGATGCTTGAAACAAATAGACTGATCCTCCGGCCGTGGGAAGAGAGCGATGCGGAGAGCTTATTTCAATACGCAAGTCATCCCGACGTGGGGCCGATCGCAGGATGGGCGGTCCACACGAGCGTGGAAAACAGCCGCGAGATTATCAAGACCGTTCTTTCGGCACCGGAAACCTATGCTGTCGTACTCAAAGAATCAGGCCAGCCTGTCGGGAGCATTGGGCTGATGATCGGAAAAGCCAGCAATATCGGCCTTCCTGATTCAGAGGGTGAAATCGGTTACTGGATCGGGGTGCCGTATTGGGGGCGGGGGCTGATTCCGGAAGCAGTCAGGGAATTGATCCGATACGGCTTTGAAGACCTGAAACTCAATAAAATCTGGTGCGGTTACTTTGACGGAAACGAAAAGTCCAAGCGTGTTCAGGAAAAGTGCGGGTTTGAATACCATCACACGGCATACAATGTGCCCTGCGCCATTGAGGGGCTTCTTCGAACAGAACACATAACGTGCATTTCCAAAGAGGAGTGGCAGGCGCGCAATAGATGAAGCACATTATTACAGTTCGGCATACACGGTCCGGCCGGAGGGGTATCCCATATGATCGTCGGGGATTATGGGAACCGGAGACAAAACGCGGAGGAAAGTCAGAATGAACATTATTTCTAAGATGAAGAAGCATACGCGGGGAAAGATCGTATTTTTTGTTTTGCGCATTGCCTTTTTCGTGTCGGTAGTTGCGGTCGCGGTCACCGGCTGTACGAAGAAAGAAGAAGGCCGGAAGATATCTCTGATCGAGCTTGAAGGAGCGGCAAGCATCGAGCGCGAAGAGAAGACATTGGACGCAAAGCGCGGCATGGAACTGAAGTCCGGCGACGTGATCGCGACGGGAGAAAACGGAAGTGCCCGCGTCCGCATTGACGACGACAAGTTCCTGTTTCTCGGCGCATCGACGAGGGTCACTCTGACGGCGGAGGGAACGGCCGACAGCAGCAAAACGGTCGTGTTCGTCGAAAAGGGCGGTGTGATGACGGAGGTCAAAAGAAAGCTCAACGACGCCTCTTCCTTTGACGTTTTGACGCCCAATACGGCAATGTTGATCCGAGGCACGAAAACGCTGACTGAGGTTTACGAGGACATTCTCGGAGCAATCAAGACGAACGCTTGTGTGATCGAAGGCCAGGTCACATTCGAAACCATACAAAAAGACGGGGATGGGAAGCCTTCCGTCGCAGTTATTGACGTCGGAACAAAACAGGGCCTTTCGGCTGTTTCCCCAAAGGCGGATCGTCTTCAGCGAGAGGTGGTTTTGGATACCTACGGAAGACTGTACGACTGGTACGGGGCGGTGGCGACCTATGAAGAGCAGGACGCCACGCTCGAAGAACCGGTGTTCAGCGAAGAATTTCTGCGTAACTGCGTTGCGGTGCTCACAAGAAGCCGCGATGAGGACATTGAAGAAGGATTTGTCGCCGAGAACGTAACGGAAGAAGAGATGAACGCGGCGATCAACATCCTGAACGATGTGATTGACGGAAAAATCGAACTGCCTGCCGCAGTCGAAGAATACATTTATAAGCAGAGCCAGCAATACTATGTCGATCCCTCTGCCTCAGACACGCCGACGGAGCCGGAATCCGCAGACGAGCCCACGGTCGACCCCGATCCGACGGTGGATGCGACGACGGAGGATCCGTCCGAAGAAAAGACGGAGCCTGAAGAGAACGAAACGCACAAACATGAACTGGTTCCTCATGACGGCAAAGCGGCGACCTGTACTTCGCCGGGATATGAACCCTATAACACGTGTAAGACTTGTGATTATACGACGTACAAAGAGATCCCCGCGCTCGGGCACGAGTTCGGCGCGTGGTCGGTCACGACCGAGCCTTATCCCGTATACGACGGAGATTTTTTGTCGACCTGGCACGCCGGTGAGAAAACGCGCAAGTGCACGCGTTGCACAGAAACGGAGAAGGCAGCCGTTCTCGTGACTCCCGTGCTCATGAATGAGATCTTCGGTACCGCCGATGCATTGCCGGTCGATGTTTTCTCCGATTTCGGCAGCAATCCTCCGGCTTCCGGCGTGACGCTTCAGATGTATGGCACCGTACTGTTCTATGCGATCTCCCCCTCCGTGCCCGGGAATCCGTACGACTGGGTCGGCATAGACGGCGCCGTGCTCGAATGGGTCGAAGGCGGCACCGCATTGGCTTCTCTTAAGGCGGGAGACACGCTGCACATGAAGATCACCGTTCCGGAAGGAGTAAAGGACGTCTATGAGGACACCGTCGTTTCGATCACGCTGACCGGGGCGCACGAACACGTCTGGGGAGAGGGATATGCGGATCCGGACGATCCGACCAAGTTGATTTACGCTTGTGACATCTGCGGCGAAACGAAAACGGAAGACGCCTGGTCTGTGGGAACCGGGGATTGATCGGTCCTTCCCGGTCTCCGGAGAGGTTCAGATCTTGCGGGTGAAAAACTGATTATGGCGAGGGAAAAGAGATCATGATATACGAGAAGAGCTGCGGCGCCGTCGTTTTTACAGAAAAGGACGGGAGACGGTTATACCTGATCGAACTGATGCAGAAGGGACACCGTTCCATCTGCAAGGGTCATGTGGAAGAGGATGAATCCGAACGTCAGACGGCGGAACGGGAAATACGGGAGGAGACCGGGCTTGAAGTACTGTTCATCGACGGCTTTCGCGAAACGATCGAGTACAGTCCTTACGACGGGTGCATGAAAACGGTAGTCTTTTTTCTGGCCGAGGCGCTTAGTACCGACGTTACGGTGCAGGAGGAAGAGGTCAGGGAGGTCAGCTGGCTTCCGTTCGAGGAAGCATTGGCCGCGCTCACCTTTGAGTCCGACAAGGAGACGCTGCGGAAGGCGGACCGGTTTTTTGATTTCCGCTTTAAGACCGGAGACGGCTGGAAGGCCTGTTTTGACGAAAAGACGGGGACCTACACTGCCGAGCGCAGCGGAATCGGTTATTATCAATTGTATGAGATCCCGAAAGAGACCTTCGATCTGCTGGACGACGGGATGAGCGACAGGGATACGTACAAGGTCATCTGCGAGGGCCGACGGCTCTACATGGACGTGAATGATCGCTGCGGTCCGCCGTATACCATCGTTTTTGATGAAGATTACGAAAAACTGTGCCCCTGGGCGGAAGTGATGCAAAGCGGCAGGATCTGGCCTGTCGAATTTACGGATGCGGTAGTGGAAGTGCTGGAGTCCGAAAAGAACAACCGGGAGCAGCGGCGGAAAAAACGCGAGGAACGGGAAAGCGCTGAGAACGGAACAGGCGCAGAATGCGACGATACCGAGCATTGACCGAAGGGAGGGACAAAGATGAGTGAGGGGAAGAAAAAATGGACGGTGTCGTTCAATGCGCCCGTGGTGTTGATCTTTTCGTTGATCGCCTTGGCGGCGCTCATCCTCGGATACTGCACGGGCGGGCTGACGACGGGATTACTCTTTTCCGTGTACCGGTCATCGCTTCTGGATCCGCTCACTTACGTTCGGATGATCGGACACGTGTTCGGGCATGCGAACGTCGGGCACCTCGTCGGGAACCTCATGATCATCTTGCTTCTCGGTCCGTTTGTTGAGAAACGGTACGGCAGCGGCAGGACCGTGATCGTGATCCTGGTCACGGCAATCGTGACGGGACTGGTGCATTTCATTTTCGTGCCGAACACGGCATTGCTCGGCGCGAGCGGCGTCGCCTTCGCGTTCATCATCCTGTCTTCGCTTGCGGAATTCAAGCGTCACGAGATCCCGGTGACGTTCCTGCTCGTCGCGGCCTTGTACCTCGGGCAGCAGATCGTGGGCCTCTTCCAGCAGGACTCCGTATCGCAGCTGACGCACATCCTCGGCGGCGTGGTCGGCGGATTCTTCGGATTCATTTGGAAAGAGAAGAAGTGAGGGCGAGGGAGATATAGCCAAAAGCCTTAGATGTTTGATAATCGAAAAACAGTTACTATATGTATGGATTCTGCGGATTTCATTAACAAATAGTAACTGTTTTTTAATTTTATCTAAAATTTGATGCTTATTTTTCTTTCCAGCTTGTTTTTTCGCTCCATGATTCGTGATATGATAGGCGGACAGATCCCGTTTTCGGACGGAGTGCAGGGAGGAAGAGGATGAAGAATGACTATTTGTCAGAGTTGGAAATGAGGAAAAAGAAGCTGCAAAAACTGGAAAAGCGGCTCAAAAAGGACATTGAAAAAGCCCCGGAAGACAAGATCTATTTTTTCAACGCGCGAGGGAATGCACAGTTTTACCGTGTTGAACAGGGCAGGAGACGGTATTTGCCTGCTGCGGAACGTGAAAAAGGATGCTTGATCGTTCAGCGTGATTATGATAAAAAACTGCTGAAATTGTGTCAAAAGGAAGAGGAGATCATTGAACGGTTTTTGAAAGACTACCGGCCGGATGCGGTAGAGGAGTTTATCCAATCTCTGACTCCTGCACGAAGGGCAATCATAGACGTGAAATATGAGTTAGGAGAACGCTTCTTGGAACAAATGGAAGCGTATGCTGCGGAACAGTATCAAAGAATCACAAACAGCTATCCCGTTGCAGATCGCTTCGTCACAAAGAGAGGTGAGGCGGTTCGGTCTAAATCGGAGTTGATTATCGCGGATTTATTAGCGGATCATGATTTGACATATTATTATGAACTTCCGCTGGAACTATCCGGTGGAGCAGTTGCCTTTCCGGACTTTTCAATCGTAGACCAGGGGAGCCGCAAAATGGTCTATTGGGAACACTTCGGATTAACGGATGATTTCAATTATTCTGTAAAGATGGCGGCAAAGTTGAACGCCTATGAGCGAAGCGGTATCTTTCCCGGAGAGAATCTGATTATGACCATGGAAAGCCGGGACTGCCCGCTGGACGTCGGTTTGGTCAAAGCGAAGATCAAGAAATACCTGGTGCAGTAAAATGAGCGGTTTCTCGCTTTTTACTGCATGAAAAGAAAGAATTTAGGAGATTCCATGCAGTAAAAAGAGCACTTTCTCGCTTTTTACTGCATGAAAAGAAAGATCTTAGGAAATTTCGTGCAGTAAAATGAGCACTTTCTCACTTTTTACTGCATGAAAAGAAAGATTTTAGGAAATTTCGTGCAGTAAATTGAGCACTTTCTCACTTTTTACTGCATGAAATGAGAGATGAGAGGATCATCCATGCAGTAAAATGAGCATTTTCTCGCTTTTTACTGCATGGAGCAAGCTGATCCCCTCTCCTGATCCCCCCAATCGCCTCCTTTTTTGCATATCCGGGCGAATATACACCAAAATATGCATAAAACAAAAAATAATTCCAAAAAAATCGAATTTTTTTCAAAAAAATGCTTGACAAATCATATCTTCAGTGTATAATCCGTGTATGACGTTCGAAAAAACATCGCAAACGACATAAGGAACGGCAGAAAAGAGGAGAAAAACGATGAAGATGATGAAGAAAGTTTTGGCAGTGGTTTTAAGTCTTGTGATGGTGTTCGCATTTGCGGCATGCGCAGGAAACGGTGAGACCAAGGATCCGGAAGAAGCGAAAAAAGCGGCGGCCTATGATAAGATTCTTGAAGGCCTGAAGTTTGATGACAGCGGGCTTCCGGAACTGACCGTAGCGACTTCCCCGGACTTCGCTCCGATGGAATTCATTGATCTGTCGAGAAGCGGCGATGACCAGTATGTCGGTTTTGACATCATCCTTGCGAAGTATCTTGCCAAGGAATTGAATATGAAACTGGTGATCAAGCCCATGTCCTTCGATGCGACGCAGGCGGCCGTCTCTACCGGGTCTGTGGATCTCGGCATTTCCGGCTTCAGCTGGACTGCGGCTCGTGCGGAAAACTATTTTATTACAGACTGGTACAAGGCCGGCGACAATGAGACGGAGCAGGTCGTGATCACGACAACAGCGAATGACGGCAAACTGACGACGGCGGAAAGCTACAAGGGTCTCAAGGTCGGTGCACAGGGCGCTTCTCTTCAGAAGATCATGGTGGAGGAGCAGCTTCCGGATGCGGAACTCGTCCTTTTTGAAAGCCTGAATGATGCTGTCACCGGTCTTCTTACCGGAAAGATCGACGCACTGGCGGTGGCATACGGAAACGGCGAATCATTCATTTCCTCAAATCCCGGGAAAATCGTGTTCAGCGGCTTCGCGTTTGAAGTGGACGAGCTCTACAAGAACAACGTCATCCTGATGAACAAGAAATCCACGGAACTCGGCGCGAAGGTCAATGCGGCGCTGGCGAAACTGCACGATACCGACACCTATGACGTCTGGTATGAGGCGGTACAGATGCTTGCCGAAATCAAGACGGCCGACCAGCTCGGTTACGATGACGAAGGCAACAAGATCAAAGAATGATCATAGGCGCCCAATAATGGTTTGAAGCGTTGAATCAGGCGGGGCTTCCTTCGGGAAGCCCTCTGCTGTTCAGGAAAACGCATGAAGAGCGTCAGATCATGAACGGAGGAATCCCGCATGACAATATTAGAGATCTTGGAGCAATCCTGGGATAATTTCATCAAATACTATATCGGCCAGGGCCTTTTGTGGAGCGGATATGCCTATACTTTGGCGCTTTCTGCCATTACGGTGCTCTTCGGAACGATTCTCGGTTCGCTATTGGCCATTGGTAAGCGGAGCAAGTTCAAACCGCTCGGGGTGATCATTACGGCTTTCGTGGAGATCATCCGCGGCACACCGGCGCTTTTGCAGCTGTATCTCGCATATTTCGTCATTCCGATGCTTTTGAAGATGCCCGGCCTTTCACCGTTTACAAGCGTTGCGATCGCCATGTCCTTAAACTCTGCCGCATACACGTCCGAGATCATTCGTTCCGGCATCGAGGCGGTGGATAAAGGACAGACAGAAGCGGCTCGCGCACTCGGACTCACCGAAAAGACGACCATGTTGAAAATCGTCCTGCCGCAGGCGATCAAGAATATCCTTCCGGCCCTCGGCAATGAATTCATTACCGTCATCAAGGAAACGGCATTGGCCTCCACGTTCTTCGTCGGAGAACTGATGACGACCTATAAGACCATTAACGGCATCAACTACCAGACGATCCCGGTACTTTTAGACATCGGCGTGTTCTACTTCATTTTGACCTTCAGCCTGTCGAAATTGCTCGGCGTCTTTGAAAGGAGGATGAAGAAACGTGCTTGAAGTTAAAAACATTTACAAAAACTTTGGCGATTTGAAGGTGCTTCGGGGCGTTTCCACCCACGTTGAAAAAGGCGAAGTCATTTCGGTCATCGGCGCGTCCGGTTCCGGAAAGTCGACATTGCTCCGGTGCATGAACCTTTTGGAGACACCGACGTACGGAGAGGTCTGGATCGAGGGCAAACTGATGACGCCGGTCGACCCGTACCTGCATCCCGAGGTCATTGAGGCGTCCAAAACCTTTGCCTCGCTGAAGGCGAGCGGCATGGGCACGGAAGAAGCGATCGTGAAGATCAAGGCAGAAGACCTCCTGAAGGAAAAGCATTCCGCCGAAGGTCCGCTCTACAAGAAACTCATGAAGGAATTGTATGAGGCGAACCACATCGACGTGAACGAAGGCCGCCGGAAGATGAGCATGGTGTTCCAGCAGTTCAACCTGTTCAATAACAAGACCGTGTTGGAGAACATCACGCTGGCGCCAATCGAGACCGCGAAGTACCACCATGAGAAAGACATGAAGGCGATCAAGGAAAAGGTGGAAGATCAGGCAATGACCCTCTTAAAGCGGATCGGCCTCGAAGAAAAGGCACTGGTCTATCCCTCGACCCTTTCCGGAGGACAGAAGCAGCGGATCGCGATCGTCCGGTCGCTCGCGATGAATCCGGACGTCATGCTCTTCGACGAACCGACGTCTGCGCTCGATCCGGAAATGATCGGCGAGGTGCTGGATCTCATGAAGGAACTTGCGGAAAGCGGCATGACGATGGTCATCGTCACCCATGAAATGGGATTCTGCCGGGAAGTCTCCGACCGGGTGCTCTTCGTGGACGAAGGATACATCAAGGAAGAGGGAACGCCGGAACAGATCTTCAAGGCGCCAAAGAATCCCCGGCTTCAGGATTTCTTAAGCAAGGTACTGTAATAACGGAATGAGACGGCCGTTCGAACACCGGGCGACGATCCTCAATCAGGGTCGAAGCGCGATCGCATCGATCCGGCCGTCTCTTTTTTGATCGGAAAAAGTGTTTTTCGGAGGAACGGAACATGGATACAAAAACGATACTGGAGATGATCGATGAAAAGAAAGACCTGCTCCTCGAGATCTCGCATCAAATCTGGGCGTTTGCCGAGCTTTCCTTAAAAGAGGTAAAGTCGGCCGCACTTTACAAGGAAAAGCTGAAAGAGGCCGGTTTTTCGCTGCAGGAAGGCTATGCAGGCATTGACACGGCTTTTTCGGGCTCGTTTTCTTCGGGAAGCGGCAAACCGGTCATCGGCATTCTCGGGGAATTCGACGCATTGTCGGGTCTTTCCCAGAAGGCGGCGAGCACGGTGAAAGAGGAACTCGTGAAGAACGGCTCCGGCCACGGCTGCGGGCACAACATGCTCGGCGCGGCGTCCTTCGGCGCGGCGCTCGTCGTGAAGAAATACCTCGAGGGAACGGGAGCAGACGGCACGGTGATCTTTTTCGGCTGTCCCGGCGAGGAAGGCGGGGCGGCGAAGGCGTTCATGGCGAGAGAGGGGCTCTGGAAGTCTCTGGACGCGGCATTGACCTGGCACCCCGGCCGGACGAATGAGGTGACCACGGGCACGAACAATTCCTGCACTCAGGTCTTATACGAATTCAAAGGCGTCGCGGCGCATGCCGCGGGAAATCCCGAGAAAGGCCGCTCGGCACTCGATGCGGTAGAACTGATGAACACCGGCGTCAATTACCTCCGTGAGCACATGAAGACCGATTGCCGGATCCATTACGCCATGGTGGACGGCGGCGGTCTGTCGCCGAACGTCGTGCAGCCGCACGCCTCCGTGCTGTACATGGTGCGTTCCTGCAAGGTGAAGGACACGCTCGAACTTCAGAAACGCGTGGACGCCTGTGCCGAGGGCGCGGCGATCATGACCGGGACGACCTACGAGCGGATCTTCGTGGACGGGACGGCGAACACGGTGCCGAACACGACGCTCGAAAAACTGATCCACGAGTGCATGCAGGAGATCCCGCTGCCGGAATACACAGAGGAAGAGAAGGCGTTTGCCGCGGCGCTGGACGCGACCTGCCCGAAGAATGAGGACCTCCCGGGCCATGGGGCCAGGTATGACGCTTCGATCCGGGAAACCGTGAAAACGCTTTCCGAAAACGGAACGAAATCTCTGAACGATTTCCTGATGCCGTTCTACAGCGGCAATGAATTCTCTCCGGGATCCACGGATGTCGGCGACGTCAGCCAGCAAACGCCGGCAGTGGAGTTCAACTCGGTCACGTTCACGGCGCATTCTCCGGGACATTCCTGGCAGAACGTGTCGTCCGGATGCTCCCCGATCGGGGACAAGGGAACGCTGTATGCCGCGAAAGTGCTGTCTTTGGCGGCGATCAGGCTGATTGACAATTCGGAAATCATCCAAAAAGCGAAGGAAGAGTGGAAAAAGCGGACCGAAGAGGAGCCGTATCTCTGCCCGATCCCGGACGGTGTTCCTCCTTTTATCGTTGAAGAATGAATAATCAGGGAGGATCTTTAGTAATATTGCAAACAAGACGGGAAAAACTGTCAATTTATCGGAATCAAACTATTTTACAAAAATCTATGCTGAAAGGTTGTATTTTTGTACAGGTTATGCTATAATTCGTCTCGTTTGGACGTTGGCAAAAAATTGACTAACCGGGAATAATGAGGTACTGCCATGGCGAAGAAAGCATACGCAGGAAACGAGAAAAATATCAGGACCGTGCGCTTTAAGGAGATCAAGAGACTGATTTCCGAAGAGTCCATCGGAACGCAGCAGGAGCTTTTGAAAAGGCTTCACGAAGAAGGATATGACGTCACACAGGGCACGATCTCGAGGGACATCCGGGATCTGAAACTGGTGAAGGTGGCGACGCAGGGCGGCGGTTATCACTACGAAACGGCGAAAACCACGCAGGAAAACGCGATGTCCGATCAGTTTTATTCCCTGTTCCGTTCTTCCGTGGTGAAGATGGAGAGCGCATTGAATCAGGTCGTGATCCGCTGCTACAACGGCATGGCAAGCGCAGTCTGCGCGGCCATGGACACGCTTGAATGGGACGGCCTGCTCGGAACGCTCGCGGGCGAAGACACGATCCTGGTGATCATGAAATCCGAAGCACAGGCGGAAAAACTGGTCCGTACGCTCCGGGAGATCTGAACGGTCTGCTCCGGGTCGATGAAGAAAAAAGGGAAAGAAAAAAGCGCAGCCGCTTTACCGGTTGCGCTTTTTGATTGCCTCGACGACCGTGAGATTCGGTACCCTGAACCGCGGCGTATTGCTCAGTCGATAGCCGCATTTCTTCAGTACGTGACAGGTTGCGCGAAGGAAGAATCCGTGCATGACGACGACCGCGTCGTTCGTCTGCTTTTCGAGGAACCGGATGAGCTCCTCGGCACGGCAGAACGTTGCCTTCCGGCGTTCCTCCTGACGCTTCGAGGGGAGATACCATTGCAGGCGTCCGCGCAGGTTCATGTAGCCGCGGCGGTGCCGGCGGTACGAATCCTTGTAGGATTTCAGCGGCACTTCGTCGGCAAGAGAGTCGATGATCTCGAAATCGTCGACGCCGAGGAACTGTTTCGCGGTTTCCTGCGTGCGTTTGTACCCCGTGACGAAGACTTTCGCGTCGTCTGAAATCTCATAATGATCCTTGATCGGATAGATGTCGCAGTAATCGTAGCGCTCCCACGCGTCGTCATATTCTTCCGACGTGTAGCGCTTCCTCCAATCCATATTTACTTTTCCGTGTCTAATCAACGTAATTTTCATGATCGATAAGGATACCACAAAAAAGACGATTTGTCAAATCCGCTGCCGCGCTTGTCTTTTCCGGCGGCCGGAAGTATAATTAAAGTACGGGGTTCCGAAAACCTGACAGGAGGTGAGGACAATGATGCTGACGAGAGAAGACGCGATCGAATACGCGATGACGTTTCCCGGCGCGTACGTGGACACGCCGTTCCATGACCCGAACTGGCAGCTGGTCCGCGTGAGGGACATCAAAAAAGCGTTCGTGCTCGTTTACGAGCGGAACGGCCGGATCTCGCTGAACGTCAAGATGGATCCGGCGAAGGCCGTGTTTCTCAGGCAGACGTTTTCGTCCGTATTGCCCGCATATCACCAGAACAAAGAGCATTGGAGCACGATCGTGCTGGACGGAAGCGTGCCGGACCGTGACGTGAAGCTCATGATCGCCGAAAGCTACGATCTCGTGACCGACAGCCCGGCGAAGCGGATCTACGAAGCGGTGAAGCTGATCCCGGCCGGAAAAGTCGCGACCTACGGACAGATCGCGGCGCTTGCCGGCGAACCGAAAATGGCCCGCGCGGTCGGAAACGCGCTTCATAAGAATCCGGATCCCGACAGGATCCCGTGCTTTCGCGTCGTGAACGCTTCCGGCGAATTGTCCGGAAACTTCGCGTTCGGCGGACCCGGCAGGCAGGAAGCGCTTTTGAAAGCGGACGGCGTCGAAGTGAAAGACGGAAAAGTGGACCTTGAGCGGTTCCAGTGGAAAGCGGAAAATAGGAATTGAAAAAGTACCTGCTTTGGTGATATACTATCTTATTATTTTTCGCATGCAGTCCATGCGATCTCGGAGGAGCAGATGAAAGTTGCGCTGATTCAACCGGAATATTCGTTTCAGGAAGCGGATGCAGACCGTTGTTTTGAAGGCTTGCTCCGGTGGATCGATTCCCTGGATGAAAGCTACGACCTGGTCGTATTGCCGGAGTATTCGGACGTCCCGGTGGCGGTCAGAGGGGCGGAGAAGTTCCTTGCTGCCGTAGAAAAGTACAATGCGCTGATCCTCCGGAAAGCGGAAGAAACCGCGAAACGCTGTCATGCGATGGTCTTCGTCAATGCCGCTTACAAAGCAGAAGACGGATGGCGGAACACGACGCACGCCCTTGACCGGGACGGAAATACGGTCGGGCGCTTCTTCAAGTCTCATCCCGCGCCGAGCGAGGAAAAGACCGCGAGGGCATTGCCGGGCGGACTTGACGTCAGTTACAGTTACGAGTATTCGCCGGTCACGACCGTCGAAATGGAAGGCATCCGTTTCGCGTTTCTGACCTGCTACGATTTTTACATGTACGAGATCTTCCCGATGATCGCCCGGGAAAAGCCGGACGTCATCATCGGCTGCTCGCATCAGCGCACCGACACGCACAATGCCCTGGACGTGATCGGACGGTTCGTGTCGTATCAGACCAATGCCTACCTCCTCCGGTCCTCCGTATCGCTCGGCGCAGATTCGGAAGTCGGCGGCTGCAGCATGGCCGTGTCGCCGAAGGGAGAGATGCTGCTCGACATGAAGAACGACGTCGGCGTCGGCACGGTCGAGATCGATCCGAAGGAAAAGTACTGGAAGCCGGCGGGATTCGGCGGAAAGCTGAAGTCCCATCCGGAATACATTGAAGACGGCAGGAGACCGTGGCTCTACCGTTCGGCGGGACCGATGATGGTGCCGGACAATGAAAAGATGCCTTATCCCCGGCTTTGCGCGCACCGCGGATTCAGCGCCGTTGCGCCGGAGAACAGCATGCCCGCCTACGGCGCTGCCGTATCGCTCGGCGCCGAAGAGATCGAATTCGATCTGCGCCTTACGAAGGATAAAGTGATCGTGTCCTGCCACGATGCCAGACTGGACCGGATCTCGAACGGATCCGGCCTCGTATCCGACTACACGTACGAGGAACTGCAGGCCTTCGATTTCGGCGTCAAGTTCGGGGAATCCTTCCGGGGCTTAAAGATCCTGACGTTCGAGGAGATCCTCCGGCAGTTTTCCGGCATGGTCGTCATGAACATCCACGTGAAGTTCTGGGACGGCCGGCCGGATGCGATGTACGAGGAGATCGCCTCTCTCCTCCGGCAGTACGGCGCGGAGAAGCATTGCTACATGATGAGCGCGAATACCGAGGCGCTGCTTCAGTTCCGGGAGATCGCTCCCGAGATCGAGGTCTGCTTAGGGATCACCGGGCATGAGTCGGACATCGTGGACGTCGCGATCGAAAACCGTTTTCCGCGGCTCCAGTTTTTCGTGCCGGCGGGACATACCCTCGACGAGATCTACTCGAAAGAAAAACTCGACAAGGCCCATGCGAACGGGATCATCTGCAATTTCTGCCAGGCCGATACCGAAGAATTCGCATTGCAGCTCATTGAGGACGGCGTCGACGTCGTCATGACCAATGAATACGGGCGGATCTCCGCCGCGGTGGACCAGGCGTACCCCGGACTTCGCTATCATTCAAAAACGAGAAAAAGCCTGAACGTGAAAGGCAAGGAATAAAAAGAAATCAGAGGAAGAGACAATGCCGATTACCGATTTTTTGGAGAAAAACGCGAAACTGTATCCGAACGACGTGGCGCTCGTGGAAGTGAATCCCGCGAATCAGCCCGCGAAGAACGTGACATGGCGGGAATTCAGCCTGATCGAGCCCGCGCACCGGTCGGAAGCATACCGCCGGACGTTGACGTGGAAGGAATTCGACGTTCAAGCGAACCGCTTCGCGAACCTGCTCTTTACGCGGGAGATCAAAAAGGGCGACAAGGTCGCCGTACTTTTGATGAACAGTCTGGAATGGCTGCCGATCTACTTCGGCGTTCTGAAGACCGGCGCCGTCGTCGTGCCGATGAACTACCGGTATTCGGCAGACGAGATCCAGTACTGCGCGGACCTCGCGGACGTCAGGATGCTCGTGTTCGGGCCGGAATTCACCGAGCGCGTGAACGCCGTGAAGAGTAAGATGCGGAAGATCGACGACTATTTCTTCGTCGGCGAACCGGAGGACACGCCGGATTTCGCACATAACTACGAAGCGATCGTGAAATATTGCTCGAGCACGGTCCCGGCCGTCGAACTCACCGACGACGATGAGGCCGCAATCTACTTCTCCTCCGGCACGACGGGCTTCCCGAAGGCGATCCTGCACCCGCACCGCTCGCTCGTTTCGGCGGCGCTCACCGAGCAGCACCATCATCGTCAGGTCAAAAACGACGTGTTCTTACTGATCCCGCCGCTCTACCATACCGGCGCGAAGATGCATTGGTTCGGTTCCCTCGTTTCCGGGAGCCGTGCAGTGATTTTGCGCGGTGTGACCCCGGAATGGGTCCTCGAAACGGCGTCCAATGAGCAGGCGACGATCGTCTGGCTCCTCGTTCCGTGGGCACAGGACATCCTGGATGCGATCGACCGTGGCGACTTGAATCTTTCCGATTACCATCTCGATCAGTGGCGGCTCATGCACATCGGCGCACAGCCCGTGCCGAGGGCACTCATCAAGCGCTGGAAGGAGACTTTCCCGCACCACGAATACGACACGAACTACGGTCTGTCTGAGTCCACCGGCCCCGGCTGCGTGCACCTCGGCACCGAAAACATTGACAAAGTCGGCGCCATCGGCAAGGCCGGTTATCTCTGGGAGACGAAGATCGTCGACGAGAACGGCAATGACGTCAAGCCCGGCGAAGTCGGCGAACTTGCGGTCAAGGGTCCCGGCGTCATGCGCTGCTATTACAAGAACCCGGATGCGACGAACGAAGTGCTGAAGGGCGAATGGCTCATGACCGGCGACATGGCGAAGGAAGACGCAGAAGGCTTCATTTACCTCGTGGACCGGAAGAAGGACGTCATCATCACCGGCGGTGAAAACCTGTATCCCGTGCAGATCGAGGATTTCCTCCGCGCCAATGAAAAGATCAAGGACGTGGCGGTCATCGGCCTGCCGGATCCGAGACTCGGCGAGATCGCGGCGGCGATCATCGAAGTGAAGGAAGGGATGACGTTAAGCGAAGAGGAAGCGAGAGAGTATTGCCAGACGCTGCCGAAGTACAAGCGCCCGCGGAAATACATCTTCGCAGAGGTGCCGCGAAACGCCACCGGCAAGATCGAGAAGCCGAAGCTTCGCGTCATGTACGGCGGCGACAAGCTCGTCGCGGCGGAAACGGAAGATTACGGGAAATAATCAGGCGGCAGTGCGTCAGTGTTCGATCTCGTTCCAGACTTTGAGGAAATCGATGTAACTCCGCACGTTGCCGTAATAGTCTTTTTTCTGGTAGTAGGCGCAGACGTTGTAATGGATGTCCAGGTCCGTGACGTTGAGCGGCACGATATTGGTGGTATGCTCGTTATCGTAGTGAAGACCGAGCCCGACGCCTACGCCGGAAGCGATCAGTTTTTCGAAGCATTCGACATCACTCGAGACCGCCGCGACGCGGAGAGTGAAGCCGGCTTTCTTCGCGGCGTCGAGCAACCGCATGTGTGAAAACCCTCTGATCTTCGTGAGCACGAAGTCACGGTTTTTGAGATCCTTGAACGTCAGGACCCGTCCGACGAGGGGATCGTCCGCAGCGGCCTTGATCACCATCTTTTTCTGCTCGAAAACCATCTGTTCAAAGCCGGGATAGTTTTTGTTTTCGGAGTCAATGATGATGTCGAAGTCTTCAAACCGTTCATTGGCGTATTCCATGACAAACTCATAGTGCACGTTGGGATGCATCTTGGTGAAGGCGACCGTGATGTCGATCATCTGCCGGCGGATGCCCCGGATGAGCAGACGGATCACCCGGGTGTCCTGAACGGCATTGGACAGTTCCGTCACCGTTTCATCGAGATCCGCAATGAGCGGAGACAGGGTGCTGTACAGCCGGATGCCTGCCACGCTTAAGTGGATCCGGTTTGCAGAACGTTCAAATAACGACGTTCCGAGTTCGTTCTCCAGCCGCCTGATCGAGGCGGAGACCGAAGTGGTCGGGACGTTGTATTTTTTTGCCGTGCGGGTGAAATTCTCGTTTCGCGCACTGTCTAAGAAATAGCGGAGTTGAAGTAATTCCATCGGAGTTCCTCCCCGTTGTGATGCCTTCAGTTTACCACATCTTCAAAGTGAAAGCAAGAACGGTTTTTCTGATATTCGGGAATAAGGCACTCATCAGCGCCGTTTTATTACATCGAATATGTTGGGGTCGCTACATCAAATCGTGATGTGTTAAGATGAAGCGATATCGTCTATAATAAGGGGCGTGGCCGGCGAAACCGGGGAGAGAAGCGATGGATTCCGAGAAAACACCAGTGATCGAAAACGAAGAGGCGAAGACGGAACAGGACGGGGCGGAGAAAAAAGACCGCACCAATGCCTGGTATTTTGCAGTTCTCAAGTTCCTGCCGCTGGCGGTCTTTGCCGTTCTGGTCATCATTTTTAAACTTGATCTTCTGATCGCGGCGCCGATCGCAACGGTGTCTGCGGTCATCGTATACATGATCGTTTACCGGACGAAGTTCGACAACGCGTTTGATCAGGGCGTCAATGCGGCGCGGAAGATCATGCTGATCTTCTTCATTCTGATGTTTGCCTACGGCGTGGCGGAATGCTTCATGGCGACCGGCGTGGGCGCATCGCTCATTCTGATCGCATTGAGACTCGGCGTGACCGCACGGACCATTGCACCGGTCGCGATCCTCGTCTGCTGTCTTCTTTCCGTGGCGACAGGTTCCAGCTGGGGCACGTTCGCGGCCTGCGCGCCGATCTTTCTCTGGCTGAATCATCTGATCGGCGGCGACGCCGTGCTGACGATCTGCGCCGTGGCGGGCGGCTCCTGTTTCGGCGACAACATCGGCATGATCTCGGACGTGACGGTCTTAAGCTGCGGCATGCAGGACGTGAAGATCATTGACCGAATCAAGCACCAGTTGTTCTGGTGCCTCGCCTGCCTCGCGATCGCACTCGTGATCTTTTATTTCGCCGGCAGCGGCCTTCCGAACGTTCAGGGAAATGCGGAAGAGGCGATCCGCGCGATCCCGGAAGAAGCCTTCGACGCGCTCCGGGCGGAGCGTCCTTCAGCCGCGCTTCTTCTCGAACAGGTCAAAACCGGCGTTCCGTACTATATGGTGATCCCGATGGTCGTCGTGATCGTGATGAGTTTCTTCGGTCTTCATACGATGATCTGCCTCGGCGCAGGCATGCTTTCGTCTCTGCTCCTCGGCTATATCGCGGGAACGGCGAACCTTTCCAGCTGGCTGAATGAACTGCTGTTCACCGGCTTCTCGGATGCCGGCGGATGGGTCGTGGTCATGATGATGTGGGTGGCTGCGTTCGGCGGCATCATGAATGCCATGCACGCCTTCGATCCATTAGCGAAGGGTGTGGTGAAGATCTCCGGAAACGTCCACCATCTGATGGGGTGGTGCGGCGTCATCTGCCTGTTCGGCAATGCGGCGCTGGCGGACGAGAGCGCTCAGGTCGCGACGATCAGCCCGATCGTCCGGGAGATCGTGGAAAAGAACGTGGAGACCGAGAACGAGAAAGATGCCTACAAGCTGCGGCTCAGACTCGCGACGTTCACTTCCTCAATGGGGATCTACGGCTCGGAACTCATTCCATGGCATTGTTTCCCGGTGTTTTTCGCCTCCATTGCCAACGCGGTGTATCCGCTGAAAGAAGGCGGTTTCACCCCGTTCGACATCATCAGCAAGAATTACCTCAGTTTTCTCATCGTTGCGACGCTGCTCATTCTGACCTTTACCGGCTTAGACCGGTTCCTTCCGGGCTTCGGACTTCCGAAAACCGCCCGCCTGAAAAAGGCGAAAAGAGTAGCAAAATGACCAAAAAACCATAGAAAACAGGCGTTGCTTTCTCATTGACAACCCTGTCCTATACTGATAGAATTACTATATTATACCAGCGAAAAGGCCGCATTGCCGTCTGCAGGTTTTTCAAACCGCGGATCGTACGGTCGATCAGGAGGGCAGAAAATGAAGAAGTTGATGCTTGGCAATGAAGCGGCAGCCCGCGGTCTTTATGAGGCCGGCTGCCGTTTTGTGTCGAGTTACCCCGGCACGCCGTCGACGGAGATCACGGAAGAGGCGTGCAAATACGACGAGATCTATTGCGAGTGGGCGCCCAATGAAAAGGTGGCCATGGAGGCCGCGTTCGGTGCGTCGCTGGCAGGCGGCAGAAGTGCGGTGTGCATGAAGCACGTCGGCTTAAACGTCGCGGCGGATCCGCTCTTTACGATCTCCTATACGGGCGTGAACGCCGGCATGGTGATCTTCGTTGCCGATGATCCCGGTATGCATTCCTCGCAGAACGAGCAGGATTCACGGCATCACGCGATCGCCTCGAAAGTGCCGATGTTGGAGCCGGCGGATTCCGTCGAAGCGAAGGAATACACGAAGCTCGCGTTTGAACTTTCCGAGAAGTTCGACACGGCGGTGTTCGTCCGGACCTGCACGAGGATCGCGCATGCCCAGTGCAGCGTGGAACTTGAAGACCGGGTCGAAGTGCCGGTAAAGGAATACGCGAAGAATCCGCAGAAATACATCATGGCACCGGCGAACGCGATCAGGCGTCATCCCATTGTCGAAGATCGGCTTGCGGCCCTCCGCGACTATGCGGAAACGTCCGGGATCAACAAGATCGAGTGGGCAAAGGATCTCTCGACCGGCATCATCACTTCCGGCACCTCCTACGAATACGTGAAGGAAGTGTGCGGCGACTCTGTGTCGATCCTGAAACTCGGCATGGTGAATCCGCTGCCCGAAAGACTCATCCGCGAGTTTGCGGCGCACGTGAAACGCCTCATCGTCATCGAGGAACTGGATCCCGTCATTGAAACCGCGGTGAAGGCAATGGGCATCGCCTGTGAGGGGAAGAACCTGTTCCCGATCACCGGCGAATTCAGTCAGAGCATTGTCAGGAAGGCCTTGGGATATCCCGAGAAGCCTTTCGTCGAAGGAGAGGCTTTGCCGGGGCGTCCGCCTGTCATGTGCACGGGCTGCCCGCACAGGGGTCTTTTCTATGTGCTCGCGAAGAACAAGTACACGGTACTGGCCGACATCGGCTGCTATACGCTCGGCAGCGCGCCGCCGCTGAATGCGGTGGACATGGTGCTCTGCATGGGCGCGTCCGTGTCCGGCATCCACGGATTCAACAAGATCCGGAAAGAGACGACGAACAAGACGGTCGCGGTCATCGGCGACTCGACCTTCATGCATTCGGGTATGCCCGGCCTTGCGAAAGTCGCCTACAACGGCTCGAATTCCAAGGTCATCATCGTGGACAATTCGATCACCGGCATGACCGGCCATCAGAACAATCCGACGAACGGCTATAACATCAAGGGCGATCCGGCGACGAAGATCGATCTGGAGGCGCTTTGCCACGCGCTCGGCATCGGGCGGGTCCGGGTCGTGGATCCGTACGATTTGAAGGAGACCGAACGGGTGATCAAGGAAGAGACCGCGGTGAACGAACCGTCCGTCATCATTTCGAGACGGCCCTGCGCGCTGTTGAAGACTACGAAAGCGAAACCGGCGCTTTCGATCGACCCGGAGAAATGCCGCGCCTGCAAGTCCTGCTTGCGGATCGGCTGCCCGGCGATCAGTCTTCGCAACGGGAAGCCCGTCATTGACGGGGCGCAATGCGTCGGCTGTACGGTCTGCCAGGGACTTTGCGCATTCGGAGCGATCGGAGGAAACGAACAATGACTACGAACATCATGATCGTCGGCGTCGGCGGACAGGGGACGCTGCTTGCAAGCCGAATTCTCGGATACGTGTTTGAACAGCGCGGATTCGACGTAAAGATCTCCGAGGTGCACGGCATGAGCCAGCGCGGCGGTTCCGTCGTGACGTACGTGCGCTTCGGTGAGAAAGTATACAGCCCGATCGTTTCGGAAGGCGAGGCGGATTATATTCTCGCCTTTGAAAAACTGGAAGCGGGGCGGTACGTCCGGTTCTTGAAAGAAGGCGGACAGATCGTCACGAACACGGGGCGGATCGACCCGATGCCGGTGATCACGGGCGCGGCGGAGTATCCGGAAGACGTGCTGGATAAACTCGCAGCGAAGGGCGTGAAGATCGACGGCATCGACGCAATGGCGGTCGCGAAGGAAGCGGGCAGCGAAAAGGCCGTGAATACGGTGCTTCTCGGCAGACTGTCCAAGTATTTTGAGATTCCTGAAACGGAATGGACCGGCGCGATCGACGCGGTCGTGAAGGAAAAGTTCCGTGAAATGAATAAAAAGGCGTTCCGAATGGGACGGGAAGCGTAAGGCAACATCCAGACAGAAGCAAGGGCAATACTCCCGGAAAGCGAGGCAACATGGAACAGTATTATCAACGGGAAATCGAAACGATGGAGCCTTCCGAACTGAAGAAACTTCAGTCGGAAAAGTTGAAGAAACAGGTGCGCCATGTCTATGAGCACAACGCGTATTACCGTCGTCTCATGGACGAAAAGGGCGTGAAGCCGGAGGATATTCAGGGAGTGGAGGATCTTTGCAAACTCCCGTTCCTCTCGAAGCAGGACTTGAAGGATGCCTATCCGACCGGCATGCTGTCGGTGCCGATGACAGACTGCGTCCGGATCCACTCGACGTCCGGCACGACCGGGAAGAGAGTCATTGCCTTTTACACGCAGCACGATATCGATCTCTGGGATGAATGCTGCGCCCGGGCCATCGTCGCGACCGGCGGGAATGAAGACTCCATCGTGCAGGTCTGCTACGGCTACGGCCTGTTTACCGGCGGCATGGGCTTGCACGGCGGCGCGGGAAAAGTCGGGGCGCTGACGCTTCCGATGTCTTCCGGCAATACCGAACGGCAGATCCAGTTCATGATGGATCTGGGTGCGTCGATCCTCTGCTGCACGCCGAGCTATGCGGCGTACATCGGCGAGTCGCTGAAGGAACAGGGCTATATGCCGGAAGACATTCCGCTGAAAGCCGGCATCTTCGGCGCGGAACCCTGGACCGAGGAGATGCGTCAGGACATTGAAAAGACGCTCGGTATCAAAGCGTACGACATTTACGGCCTGACCGAGATCTCGGGACCCGGCGTCGCGTTCGAGTGTTCCGAGCAGACCGGCATGCACATCAATGAGGACCACTTCATTGCCGAGATCATCAATCCGGAGACCGGCGAAGTGCTGCCGGAGGGAGAGAAGGGCGAACTCGTATTCACCTGCCTCGACAAGGAAGCGTTCCCGATGATGCGCTACCGCACGCGGGACATCTGCGTTCTGCATCGCGGCAAGTGTTCCTGCGGACGGACGTTCCTCAAGATGGCGAAGCCGATGGGCCGTTCGGACGACATGATGATCATCCGCGGCGTGAACGTGTTCCCGTCGCAGATCGAGACCGTGCTCCTGAAGGAAGGCTACACGAGCAATTACCAGATCATCGTGGACCGCGTGAACAACACCGATACCTTCGACGTGTACGTGGAATTCCTGCCGGAAGACTTCGAAGACACGATGAAGAGCATTGCCGCGAAGGAAAAGAAACTGCAGGATGCGCTGAAGACGATGCTCGGCATTTCGCCGAAGGTACATCTCGTCGAGCCGAAGAGCATTGCGAGAAGCGAAGGGAAGGCCGTCCGCGTCATCGACCGGCGGAAACTCGTTTGAGCCATATCCTCGGGATTTGAAAGGAGGCAGAACAATGGCAGTGAAACAATTATCCGTTCTGGCGGAGAATAAAAAAGGCAGTTTGAAAGAGATCCTGACCGTGATCGCGGAAGCCGGCATCGACCTTCGGTCCATCTCCGTGGCGGATTCGGAGCGTTACGGCATTTTCCGTATGATCGTGAGCGATCCGGACGGGGCCGTGAAAGCATTGTCGGCAGCGGGATTCACTTCCCGGACGAACGAAGTCGTCGCCGTTGCGATCCCGGACGAGCCGGGCTCGCTCCTGCACTTATTGAACGTCCTTGAAAAAGCGGACATCAATCTCGAGTACATGTATTCGATCATCAATTCCGAGGCGGGTTCGGCCTACATGGTGCTCCGCGTGGATGACAACCAGTGGACCGAGAGCATCCTGGAAAAAGAGGGCGTCGACATCCTGACGGAAGAGCGGGTGAAGGCGTCGTTCAAGGAATGAGACGGAGCGTAATGCAAGGTCCCGTCAGAGTAGGAGTAAAAATGTCGATCGTAAATGAGAAGATGATGGGCTTGGGAACGGTCCGGAGCGCGATCCGGGACCTGTTCGAGTACGGACTGAAGCGGAAGAAGGAGATCGGGGCGGAGAACGTGTTTGACTTCAGCCTCGGAAATCCGTCCGTGCCGGCGCCTCCGGAAGTCAACGAGTCGATCCGCGGGTTATTGGACAGCACGGATTCCGTGGTGCTGCACGGCTATACGTCGGCGGTCGGCGCGGAAGACGTCCGGGAGAAAATCGCGGCGGACATTCAGGCGAGATTCGGCGCGAAGATCGACAAGAACGATCTTTACATGACCTGCGGCGCGGCCGCGTCCCTGACCATTACGTTGAACGCGCTTTCCACGCCCGGCTCGGAGTTCATTGCCATCGCGCCGTTCTTCCCGGAATACCGCGTGTTTTCCGAGGCGGCGGGCGGCGTCTTCAAGGTCGTGCCGGCGGATACGGAAAAGTTCCAGATCCGGTTCGACGCATTGGCGGAGACCGTCAATGAACGGACGAAGGCGCTCATCGTGAACTCGCCGAACAATCCGACCGGCGTCATTTTCACGCGAAAGACGATAGAAGAACTGGCGGCGTTTTTGCGGGCGAGAGAGGAGGAGTACGGACATCCGATCTTCCTCATTGCCGACGAACCGTACCGGGAACTCGTGTACGAAGACGTCGAAGTGCCGTATTTACCGAATCTTTACGACGATACGATCGTTTGCTACTCGTTCAGTAAGTCGCTGTCGCTCCCGGGAGAGCGGATCGGTTACATTGCCGTTCCGAAGGACTGCGCGGAGCACGACGCGGTCTTTGCGGCCGTTGCGGGCGCCGGCCGGGCGCTCGGATACGTCTGTGCGCCGAGCCTCATGCAGCGGGTCGTGAAAGAGTGCCTCGGAAAAACTTCGGATCTTTCGGTGTACAAGAAAAACCGGGACCTTTTGTACAATGCGCTCGTTTCCTGCGGATACGACTGCGTCTATCCGGACGGCGCGTTCTATCTTTTCGTGAAATCACCGGAACCGGACGCGAAGGCGTTTGCGGAAAAGGCGAAGAAGCATGAACTGCTGATCGTGCCTTCCGACAGCTTCGGCTGCGAGGGCTACGTGCGGCTCGCGTACTGCGTTTCGACCGACATGATCGAGCGGTCGCTTCCCGCGTTCGAAGCATTGATGAAGGAATACCGGTAACTCCGGCAGAAGAATTGCAGCGGCACAGCGTGAAGAAGTCATGAAACTCCAGGTGAAACAATTGGTTTTTGTCTTCCCGGCAGTGCTGCTGCTTCTCTTTTCCGCATGCGCTTCACCGGCGGTCCCGCAGACCGAACAGGAAACGCGCGATGAACAGAGCGTGACCGAAACGCCTGAAGAAACAGAGAATGTGTCGTTTCGCTGGAAAGATGCCGAGAAGAGTGTGATCAAGACCTCTTCCTGGGGACCTCGCGTTTATACGACCAATAACGGAACATTGATCGCGGGATATGAAACGCTGAACGGCATCCGGACGCGGATCAGTGAAGACAACGGGCAGACGTGGCAGGAAGCGACCGACGCATCGTTCCGGCCGGACAAGACCTGCGCCAACGTCAACTTTTTTGAATGGGAAGGCAGGCTGTATCTTGCATACCGGGCGACGGGAGAGCAGGAAGACGGCATTTTCACTTCATTACAGGTCAGCGTCTCCGAAGATCACGGAAAGAGTTGGGCACATCATTCCACGATCGCCGAATACCTCGAGAAGGACCGGCTTTACAGAGGTGTCTGGGAACCGTATCTCGGCGAGATCGACGGCCGGCTGACCTGCTTCTATGCCAATGATTTTCCGGAACTGACGCCGCGCCAGAACATTGAGTCCCTGACGTGGAACGGAGAAAAATGGGCGGACCGTCAGATCATCTCCAGCGGGATGGAACATGACTCGCGTGACGGCATGCCCGTCTGGACGAAGCTTTCCGACGGTGGATACGCGCTCGCGATCGAAAGCACGAGATACCGGGATTCCGGACATCCGTTCGTGATCCAGCTGCTGTATTCGAGCGACGGAAAACGCTGGAGCGAACCGGTCGACGTGTACATTCCGAAGACGGAAGGATCCAAGGCGGGTGCGCCGGGCATTGCCGAGCTGCCGAGCGGTCAGCTCGTCATCAGTTTTCAGACGGATGAGGATGCCTCCGAGAAGGGGGATGCGACCTCGGTGATGAAGACGATCGTTTCAAACGGCACGCCCGTCCCCTATCTCAGGACAGAAAATTTCACCGCCGCGGACAACGTGTTCGATACCCCCGACGGTGAAAACTCGATCTGGAGCGGCATCTGGTATGCGGACGGATATCTTTACGCGACCGCAAGCACCATGGTGGGCTCCGAACTCAAAAAGATCAAATTGTTTTAATTCGGTGTGCCCGGAGTCGGGCGCGCACCGGTAATGCTACAGCAGTTTTTCCACAGCCTGTTTCTGCCGCCAGAAATGCTGCTCATCGTTTTACCCTCCGCTTGCTGATGATTCATTGATCTAATCCCTGAAGCGGGTACATGGTTTTCGGTGCGTTTTTGTACGTCAATGCCCTCGGGTCGATCGGGCCTAAGCCCGGCGTTTCGACTTCGAGGATTTTTCCTGCCACCGGCTCGTAGGACGCCCGGTAATGCACGGCGGATTTGACCGCCACGACAGGGCAGGTCTCGGGTCTGAGCCCGAAGAGATGCAAGGCTGCCCGGTCCGCAGGCTGCACTCGTATCGAGCAAAGAATGATCTGCACGTTTCCGACGGCAATGAGCGCCGCTTTTCCGAAGCGGTGGATGACGCCGTGCAGGAACGGTCCTTCGTTCCGGTACTCTCCGTCGGAGAAAGCGAGCACTTTCCCCCGGGCATGGACCGGCCCGCCCGTGAGCTCGGGACGGAACTTGCCGCCGAGTTCGAACTCCGCTTCCGCATCGATCCCGGTTTCATAAGCTTTCTCCACGGATTCCGGATCGTACAGCGCGGAAAACATGGACGGAACGTTCTCCTGAATCAGTACCCGAAGCAATGAAGGTACGTCCATCGTCGAGCCGGAGCCGGGATTGTCATTGACCTCCGCAAGTACGATCGGACAATGCGTTCCGCTCTCCAACAGACGTTTTGCTTCCCTGACCGCGTCCTCCGGCGAAAGCGTCTCCCGGAAGAAGGAGCGGCGTTTTTCATAAATCTCTTCGGCAAGTTCATCCGCAAGCACCTGCGCTTTCGGAAGGTCGCCGTCGGTGATGACCAGGGTGGCGCCGCCGCCTTCTTTGACGTCTGCCGCAAAGAAACCGTGCGTGAAGCGGGCGGTCAGGATGCCGGGCACTTCATTCAGACGGGAGATTTTCTCCCGGAACGGCAAGAAACTCTCGTGTCCGGTCGGAAGCGTCGGGAAGAGAAGCGGAAGTTCACGGATCGCCATCGCCGGATGCACCCGTCCCTCGAGCGTGTCGATGAGCAGGTGCGCGGCTTTCAGGCCGTTTTCGTAAAAATCCGTGTGCGGATAGAATTCGATCGGGAAAAGGGCAGTCGCATTGGCGGCTTTTTTCTTTGTCATGTTGACGTGCAGGTCGAACGTCACGAAGATCGGACAGTCCGGTCCGACCGCCGCCCGGACGGTTTCCAGGAAATCGCCTTCCGCATCCTCGTGTCCTTCCGCGACCATCGCGCCGTGCAGGGCGAGCAGGAGCGCAGCGGGCGCCGCGCCGGGATCTTCGCCCCGCTTTTCAGCCTGTTCCTTGACTTCACGGATGCCGGAAAGCATCGTCTCCACCGCAAGATCATAGACTTCTTTTGCGACCGGCGGTCCGGGCTGGGCGTTCAGGTCGAAGAGCGGCCGGATCTCGTAGTCCGGCAGCGGGTCAATGACGTCCAGAAAACTCGGGATCTCGACTTTCGCTCCGATATAATGCTTCCGGACCGCTTCCTCGCCGAAGAGGCAGATCCGCTTTTCAAAATCGCTTCTCGTCGTGCGTTCGCCTAAGAAACGGTTGCATTCCAGTTTGAATTCACAGGAGAGAATGGTTTTCATGGAAGACTCCTTCTCATCTTTCTGGATTCATTGTACCACAGAGTGAACTGAAAAACAGCAGTTTCTTCGCATTTGCCTATATAAACAGGGATCAAAGAGGCACTTGTGCAGTAAAAACGGCTATTTTCTTGTTTTTACTGCATGGAAACAAGAGAAAACTGCTATTTCGTGCAGTAAAATCGGCCCTTTTCTTGTTTTTACTGCATGGAAACAAGAGAAGATTGGCATTTCGTGCAGTAAAATCAGCATTTCTCTTGATTTTACTGCATGGAAACAAGAGAAAACTGGCATTTCGTACAGTAAAATCAGCATTTCTCTTGTTTTTACTGCATGGAAGCAAGAGAAGATCGGCATTTCGTGCAGTAAAATCGGTTATTTCCTTGATTTTACTGCATGGGAATCAGCTAGAGCGGGTTTGCTCGCCGATTTTGCCATGAAGCATAGGTGCAGGCTTTTTCGTATTGACTGTGTCAGTCGATCAGTTGTATAATCAAATGTTGTGTTGTACTATATTCCCGCGCGTGGACATACGCTTGATCTTGTGATTGTACATATGCGAGAGCGAGCGTTTAAACATCGTGAGAATACTGGCTTTTTCGGGCGGCGGAAATGCATTGTTCATGAGGCCCGAAGATGCCCGGAACAGGCCCGCAAGCAGGGACAAAGATAGGAGATTCAAACATGGCAGAGTTCAGTAATCCACTCATTCTGATCATTGACGTGCAGAACGTTTACCGGATCGGTGAGCCCTGGGCGTGCGAGACGATCGACACGGCGATCGGCAACATTGAAAAACTGTTGAAAGCCGTGCCGAAGAAGGACGTTCTTTTCACGAAATACCTCGCGCCATCGGAGCCTGCCGGCGTCTGGAAAGCGTACAATGAAAAGTATGCCGAGATCAATGCCGATCCGTGGATGAACGAGATCGTGGACGAACTGAAGCCGTATCTTCCGGGACGGAAGGTCATTGAAAAGTCGACCTATTCCTCTTATCTTTCCCCGGAAGTGCAGAAAGAACTGAAGGGGAGAAGTGCGGCCGTGCTCACGGGCGTCGTGGCGGAATGCTGCGTATTGTCGACGCTCATGAGTCTCATTGACGCCGGCATCTATGCGATCTATCTGACCGACGCGGTCTCCGGGTTAGATAAAAAACTCGAGGAAGAAACGGTCGACATTTTGAAAGGACTTGCGCCGCTGCACCTTCGGTTCATGACGACGGAAGAGTATCTCGCGGCGTACGGGAAGGAAAAACGGGAGTAAAAACATGGGCATGTATGATTCGGAAATCAAGCGGCGCCGCACGTTCGCAATCATTTCGCATCCGGACGCGGGCAAGACGACGCTGACGGAGAAGTTTCTGCTGTACGGCGGCGCCATCAATACCGCCGGATCCGTGAAGGCGCGGAAAACCGCGAAGCACGCGGTTTCGGACTGGATGGAGATCGAAAAGCAGAGAGGCATTTCGGTGACCTCCTCCGTGCTGCAGTTCGAGTACGACGGCTATTGCATCAACATCCTCGACACGCCGGGACACCAGGACTTTTCGGAAGATACGTACCGGACGCTGATGGCGGCCGACTCCGCGGTCATGGTGATCGACGGTGCGAAGGGCGTCGAGCCGCAGACGATCAAACTGTTCAAGGTCTGCGTGATGCGGCACATCCCGATCTTCACGTTCGTGAACAAGATGGACCGCGAGATCAACGACCCCTTTGAATTGATGGACGAGATCGAGAACGTGCTCGGGATCCGAACCTGCCCGATCACCTGGCCGATCGGTTCGGGCAAGTCGTTCCAGGGCGTGTACGACCGGACGACGAAAGACATCACGAAGTTTTTTGCAAAGGACTCCGGACAGCATGAACTTAAGACCGAAGTCGTTCCGATCGAAGGCGCCGAAAGCGTCATCGGTCAGGCGGCGTATGAAAAACTGCAGGAAGATCTGGAACTCTTGGACGGCGCGGCTGAGGAATTTGACCTCGAGAAAGTCACGAAGGGCCTGCAGTCGCCGGTGTTTTTCGGCTCGGCACTCACAAACTTCGGCGTCGAGAACTTCCTGAAGCATTTCCTGAAGATGACGTATTCGCCGCTGCCCCGCATGTCCTCGAAGGGCGAGATCTCGCCGTTTGACGATACTTTTTCCGCCTTCGTGTTCAAGATCCAGGCGAACATGAACAAGGCGCACCGCGACCGCATTGCCTTCATGCGCATCGTGTCCGGCAAGTTCACGGCCGGCATGGAAGTGTATCACGTGCAGGGTGAAAAGATGCTTCGCCTGACGCAGCCGCAGCAGATGATGGCAGAAGAACGGAAGATCGTCGAAGAAGCGTATGCGGGCGACATCATCGGCATTTTTGACCCGGGCATTTTCCACATCGGGGACACGCTGGAGACCGGCAATGAAAAGTTCCGCTTCGGCGGCATCCCGACCTTTGCGCCGGATCATTTCGCCAGAGTCCGCCAGACCGACACGATGAAGCGGAAGCAGTTCACGAAGGGCATTTACCAGATCGCGCTGGAAGGCGCGGTACAGATATTCAAGGAGATCAACGCCGGAATGGAAGAGATCATCGTCGGCGCCGTCGGCGTATTGCAGTTCGACGTCCTGAAATTCCGGCTCGAGTCCGAATATCACGTCGAGATCGGCATGGAGATGCTGCCGTACGAGCACATACGCTGGATCGAAAACCCGCATGAGATCGACGTTTCGAGGATCCAGGGCACTTCCGACATGAAGAAGATCGCTGACATGAACGACGAGCCGTTGCTCCTCTTCGTGAATCCGTGGTCGGTCGGCATGGTGCTCGAGCGGAATCCGGGGCTGAAACTCAGCGAATTCGGAAACATGGACGAATTCATGTGACGGGAGGAGGACAATGATGGAACCGATCATTCTGGCATCCAAATCCCCGAGAAGGAGAGAACTCCTGGAACTGGCCGGCGTGCCGTTTTTGGTGGAGACGGAGGACGTGGAAGAAACCTTTGATCCGGGATTGCCGCCGTCGGAGATCGTCCGGCATCTTTCGAGGATCAAGGCGGAGGCAGTGTTCAGAAAGCATCCCGGCAAAACCGTGCTCGGCGCAGACACGATCGTCGTGCTTGACGGCAGGATCCTCGGAAAGCCGAAGGACGCCGGTGACGCGGTGCGGATGCTGCAGGCCCTTTCCGGAAAGACGCACGAGGTCTTTACCGGCGTCACGATCCTTTCCGGGAAGACGGAATACAGTTTTGCCGAGCGCACGGCCGTGACGTTTTATGAGTTGTCAGAGGAGGAGATCCGTACCTACGTTTCGACCGGGGAACCGCTTGACAAAGCAGGCGCCTACGGCATTCAGGGACGCGGCGTGACGCTGGTCCGCTCGATCGAAGGCGATTATCCGAACGTCGTCGGTCTTCCGGTCGCGAAGGTCGTCCGGGCACTTCGGGACCCGTCATTTTCTGATTGACCTTTTTACCACCGATAGTGTATAATAAACTATAATAAGGCCACATTTGGTGGTGTCAGTACGCGCCGAATGAAAAGGAGGAGCCTTTCATGAGATGTCCGTTCTGTAATTCAGAGAATACCAAGGTGATCGATTCGCGTCCCGCCGACGAACAGAACGCGATCCGCAGAAGAAGAGAGTGCGAGGATTGCAGCAAGCGGTTCACGACGTACGAGCGGCTGGAGATCTTCCCGGTGATGGTGATCAAGAAAGACGAGAGCCGCGAGCCGTACGATCGTCAGAAGGCGGAAAAGGGCATTGTCCTTGCGTGTCATAAACGGCCGGTCTCCGCGGAGCAGATCTCCGGGATCCTGGACGAAGTCGAAAGCAGGATCTTCAATACCGGGCAGAAGGAAGTGCCCGTGTCGATGATCGGCGAGATCATCATGGAGAGACTGCAGGAATTGGATGCCGTGGCGTACGTCCGGTTCGCCAGCGTCTACCGGGAATTCAAGGACGTCGATACGTTCGCGAAGGAAATCACGAAGCTGCTGAAGAAAAAATGATTCGGTTCTTTCTGCCGGACCGGCGCGAGGCTTCCGTGTTCTCGATGGATTTCAAGCGGGAATACGAGCGGGGCGTCCGCGGCATCATTTTCGACATTGACAATACGCTCGTTCCGCAGGATGCTCCGGTGGATGAAAAAGTACGCCGGCTGTTCGACGACCTGAAACGGGACGGCCTTTCGACCTGTCTCATTTCAAATAATGGCGAGGGACGGGTCCGGGAGTTTGCGGAGCAGCTGGGATCGCATTTCGTGCCGAACGCGGCAAAACCCTCGCGGAAGGCGTACCGGAAGGCCATGGAAGTCATGGGGACGAACGAGAGCGACACCCTGTTCATCGGAGACCAGCTTCTGACGGACATTTTCGGCGCGAAACGGACCGGCATCGAGAGCATCCTGGTCGACCCTGTCGATCCGGCAAGCGATCTCAAGCGGATCCGCTTCAAACGGAAGATCGAGCGGTTCATTCTGCGGCGTGGGAAAGAGAAGCCCTCATCCGAAGAAAAAGGGCTTGAAAAAATATAAGAAATGATATAAAATACATTGGCATTTGAATTGCACCCCAAGGAATTGAGACAGAGGAGGAATTATAATGCAGGCAGGCGACATCAGAAACGGCAATACATTTGAATTCGAAGGAAACGTCTATCAGGTCGTGGAATTCCAGCACGTCAAACCCGGCAAGGGCGCGGCATTCGTCCGTACGAAACTGAAGAACGTCATCACGGGCGGCGTCGTGGAAAAGACCTTCCGGCCGACGGAAAAGCTGGAGGACGCGTTCGTCGAAAGAAAAGATATGGTCTATTCCTATCAGGACGGCGACCTCTATTATTTCATGGACAATGAGACCTACGAACAGATCCCGATCGGAAAGGACATCGTCGGCGATTCTCTGAAATTCGTGAAGGAAAACGAGATCTGCAAGGTCTGCTCCTACAAGGGCAGCGTGTTCTCGGTCGAGCCTCCGCTTTTCGTGGAACTCGCGATCATTGACACCGAGCCGGGCTTCAAGGGCGATACGGCGACCGGTGCGACGAAACCCGCAGTGGTCGAGACGGGCGCGAAGATCATGGTCCCGCTGTTCATTGACAACGGCGAAGTGATCAAGATCGATACCCGTACCGAAGAGTACCTCTCGAGGGTCAAATAATAATTGCGCGGGAAACCGCGCGCATGCGTCTGTAGCTCAGTGGATAGAGCACCGGCCTCCGGAGCCGGGTGCGGAGGTTCGATTCCTCTCAGACGCATTTTCCTGTTCATGAAACCTTTCCGCAGAAAGGACGAAATGGAGTTCAATTCTTTTTTAGAACAAATACTGGATGCGGTAAATGCGGAACTTCCGTCGGGGCGGACGGCGCGTTACAAAGCTGTGAATAAGACAAACGGTGTGGTGTATACCGGAATGTATCTGGACGCAGGCGAGAAAGGCACCGTTTCCCCGATCGTTTATATGGAGCCGGTCTTCGACGGAATCTCCGGCCCCGAAACCATCCCCGAACTCGCCCGGGAACTTGCGAGGATCCTGATCTCTCCGGTGAAACAGGAACGGTCCGCGTTCCGGGTGGCCGAATACGAGTACGCGAAGGAACGGATCGTGTTCCGGCTGATCAACCTTGCGGAAAACGGGGCAATGCTGGAGCGGCTTCCGCACCGTACGTTTCTCGATCTGGCAGTGACCTACGGCGTCTTCATTTCGGACGGCGACGACGGATTCGGCATCGCGCAGGTGAGTCACGCACTCATGGACCAGTGGGGAATCACGGAAGAAACGCTGTACGAATTGGCGTCCGGAAATTCCATGCGACTCATGGGCGATGCGGTGAAGTCATTGACGGAAGTCATGGGCGACGGATTGCCGGACGATACGGAAGAGGACCGGAGAAAGGCGAAAGAAGCCGGCCGGTTCTTTATGGTGACGAACCGGTATTCTTTCCTCGGCGCGGCGACGCTTCTCTATTCTGACCGCTATGCCGAGATCGCGAAAAAAGTCGGTTCGGATCTGTATCTTCTTCCGACGAGCGTTCACGAAGTGATGACCGTCCCGGCGGACGGGCGTTCTCCCGAAGAGATCAAAACCCTTCAGAAAGCCATCGTGAGCGAGGATCCTTTGAAAGAGCACCATCTGACGGAAAGCGTGTATTATTATTCAGCAGCGGACGGACGGTTCAGTATCGCGTGAACTTAGTGCCGGGGGCTTCAGCAGGGCTGAAAGCCGGAAAGCGGTTTTGTCATGAATGAAGGACGAGAAAAAAAGAGTTTCGGATTTCTGCCGTATGCAGCGGTCGTTCTGGTCGCGGCGCTTGCCGTGTTTCTCGTGTTCTTCCTGACGAGATCCGACTCTGACGAACCATCTTCTTCGGAGAGCGATGTCTCTTCCACGGAAGAAACGAAAGCGCCGGTCAGCGTGCAGGATGCCTTGGCCATGGAAGACCTCATCCGGCGCTATTACGACGCGAAGATGGAGGCGGACGCCGAAACATTGAACCGCATCGTCGTTTCGGACAAGGAATACAATGCGGCCGACCTTGCGTCGGACGCGAACATCATTGAAAAATACGACAATTACAAAACGTATATGGTGACTTCCGATGAGGAAGACTATTTCATCGTCTACGTGACGTACGACATGTATTTCCTCGGCATTAAAGAGGGCGCGCCCGCATTGAACCGCTTCGTTCTGAAGCGGGATGGCAGCGGATTCGTGATCTACGACCGGTTCGTGAGTCAGACGTTTGAGGACGGGCTCATGGAGACCGAAGAGACGGCCGTGGTGAAAAACCTGAAAAAGCAGGTTGAGGACGATCTTCAGGCGGCGTGCGAGGCGAACGGAGACCTGAAGGAATTGATGAAGTTCCTGGAGGGCAATGTGGAAGAAACGGAGCCGGAAACGGAGTCTTCGGAAGAGGAGACCGAGACGGAAGGCGGATCGGATGAATCCGAAAGCGCGGAATCCCTCGAAGGATCCGAAGAGGGATCCGGGACGGGAGGCGGTTCAGAAGACGGCGAATCAAACAGCATGGAGGAAACCGAACCGCCCGAGGAAGACCGGCATAACTGACATCATACGAAGGGGCTGTTCGTTCAGGCAACAGCCCTTTTTTGACGAAAAGGAGGCGGAAGTGACGAAGAAACCTTACATCATGGCATTGGATGCCGGAACGACTTCGAACCGTGCGATCCTGTTTGATGCGGACGGCCGCGTCGCAGCCATGTCACAGAAGGAATTCACCCAGTATTTCCCGAAGCCGGGCTGGGTGGAACACGATGCCAATGAGATCTGGCTCACCCAGTACGCGGTGGCGGCCGAGACACTGCAGAAAGTCGGAGCAACGGCGGAAGACATCGCTGCGATCGGCATCACGAATCAGCGTGAGACCACGATCCTCTGGGACAAATCGACCGGAGACCCCATCTGCAATGCGATCGTCTGGCAGGACCGCCGGACGGCGGAGTATTGCCGGAAACTTGCGGAAGAGGGCTGGACGGAGAAGATCCGCGAGAAGACCGGTCTGGTCATTGACCCCTATTTTTCTGCGACGAAGGTCCGCTGGATCCTCGAGAACATCCCCGGGGCCAGAGAAAAAGCCGAGCGGGGAGATCTGCTCTTCGGCACGGTCGAGACCTGGCTCATCTACCGGCTTTCGCACGGGGCGGTGCAAGTGACGGATTACTCGAACGCGTCGCGGACCATGATGTTCAACATTCACACGCTCACATGGGATGAGGAGATCCTCGAACTGCTCGGGATCCCGAAGTCGATCCTTCCGGAAGCGAAACCGTCCTCCTGCATTTACGGCAAGACCAGAGCCTCGCTGTTCGGCGGAGAGATCCTGATCGGCGGCGCAGCGGGCGACCAGCAGGCAGCGCTGTTCGGACAGACCTGCTTCAAACCGGGCGAAGTGAAGAATACTTACGGAACCGGCTGCTTCCTGCTGATGACGACGGGCAAGGAGGCCGTGGATTCGAAAAACGGCTTGCTCACCACGATCGCGTGGGGCATCGGAGACGAGGTGACGTACGCATTGGAGGGCTCGGTCTTCACGGCCGGCGCGGCGATCCAATGGCTCCGCGACGAACTGAAGATCCTGGACTCCGCAGCGGATTCGGAATACTTTGCAAGGAAGGTGCCGGACACGAACGGCTGTTACGTCGTTCCGGCATTCACCGGACTCGGCGCACCGTACTGGGATCCCTATGCGAGAGGCGCGATCGTGGGACTCACACGCGGTGTCAACAAATATCACATCATCCGCGCGACGCTCGAGTCATTGGCCTTCCAGACGAACGGACTGTTGAAGGCCATGGAGTCGGACAGCGGGATCCCGATCACGGCATTGAAGGTCGACGGCGGCGCTTCCAGGAACGACCTCCTGATGCAGTTCCAGGCGGACATTTCCAACGTCCCCGTGACGCGTCCGGAATGTGTGGAAACGACGGCGCTCGGGGCGGCCTATCTCGCAGGACTCGCGGTCGGCTATTTTGCGAGCAAAGATGAGATCCTGAGAAAATGGCGGTTCGGCGACGCCTTCAAGCCGGAAATGAAGGAAGAAGAAAGAACCAGAAGAATCGCAGGCTGGGGACACGCCGTGGAACGTGCGCTTGCCTGGGAACGAGAGGAATGAGTATGTGGGATGCAGTAGTGATCGGCGCGGGCGTTACGGGCTCCGCGGTGGCGAGATACCTTTCCCGGTACCGGGCGAAGGTGCTGGTGGTGGAAAAATCGGAGGACGTCTGCACGGGTACGTCAAAGGCGAACTCCGCGATCGTGCATGCAGGCTATGACGCGAAAAACGGCAGCCTGATGGCGAAATACAATCTGGAAGGGTCGCTCATGATGGAGGACCTCTCCAAGGAACTGGACTTTCCGTACGACCGGTGCGGAAGTCTCGTCGTCTGCCTTTCGGAAGCGGACCGGCCGACCCTTGAGAAACTCTATGAGAACGGCGTAAAGAACGGCGTCAAGGGACTTGAGATCGTGGAACGGGACCGCCTCGTCGAAATGGAGCCGAACATCTCGGACGATGCGGTGGCGGCGCTTTACGCACCGACCGGCGCGATCATCTGTCCGTTCCTCTTTACCATTGCCCTCGCGGAAAACGCGGCGGAGAACGGCGTGGAGTTCCGGTTCGATACCGAGGTAAAGTCGATCGGGCGGACCGGCGACGGCGTTTTCAAACTGGTAACGGACAAGGGAGAGATCCTGACGAAAACGGTCGTCAATGCGGCCGGCGTCTATGCGGATTTCTTCCATAATATGATGTGTGAGAAAAAGATACGCATCACGCCGAGAAAAGGCGAATACCTGCTCTTGGATCATGAGGCGGAGGGTTTCGTCAGACATACGATCTTCCAGTTGCCCGGCAAATTCGGAAAGGGCGTGCTGGTTTCCCCGACCGTGCATAAGAACGTGATCGTCGGACCGACCGCGAACGACATCGACGACCGGGAGGGCACGAACACGACGGCTTCCGGCCTCGCCGAAGTCATGGAAAAGTCGGCGCGGGCTTTGAAGAACGTGCCGGTCAGAAAGACCATCACGAGCTTCGCGGGGCTTCGTGCGCATGAGGACGGACACGAGTTCATCGTCGAAGAGTCGAAGGAGAACCCGGGATTCTTCGATGCCGCCGGGATCGAATCCCCCGGCCTGTCGAGCGCCCCGGCGATCGGCAAGGCGGTCGCGGAGATGGTGAAGGCGCGGCTAAAGCTGGAAGAAGACCCTTCGTTCAAGGCGACGCGAAAGGGCATCGTGCATGCGGCGGAGCTTTCGATCGAAGAACGGAACGAACTGATCAAAAAGAACCCCGCGTACGGACAGATCATCTGCCGGTGCGAAAACGTGTCGGAAGGAGAGATCATTGACGCGATCCGGCGGCCGCTCGGAGCGAAGAGCCTCGACGGCGTGAAACGGAGAGTGCGGGCCGGCATGGGACGCTGCCAGGCGGGCTTCTGCTCACCGAGGGTCATGGAGATCCTTGCGAGAGAACTCGGAAAAGATCAGAGCGAAGTGACGAAGAGCGGCGGCGAATCCCGCATCATCGTCGGTGAGATCAAGGACAAATGGTGAACGGTATGGAACAGTATAATGTAGTCATCATCGGCGGCGGCCCGGCCGGCCTCGCGGCGGCGAAGGCGGCGTACGACGAAGGAGAGCGTAGTATCCTCATTCTGGAACGTGACTCGCTCCTTGGCGGCATTCTGAATCAGTGCATTCACAACGGTTTCGGCCTCCATACCTTTAAGGAAGAACTGACGGGTCCCGAATACGCGAAGCGGTTCGAGGACGAAGTCCGGGCCCGAGGCATCGAATGCCGGCTGAACACGATGGTCATGGACCTTTCTTCCGATAAGACCGTGACGGCAATGAACCGGACCGACGGCATGTTTCAGATCCGGGCGAAGGCGGTCGTGCTCGCCATGGGCTGCCGGGAACGGAGCCGCGGGGCATTGAACATTCCGGGATATCGGCCGGCCGGCATTTATTCCGCCGGCACCGCACAGCGTCTCGTGAACATTGAAGGATATATGCCCGGGCGAAAAGTCGTCATTTTAGGATCCGGCGACATCGGACTCATCATGGCGCGCCGGATGACGTTGGAAGGCGCCGAGGTTCAGGTCGTCGCGGAACTGATGCCGTATTCCGGCGGTCTCAAACGGAACATCGTCCAGTGTCTGGACGACTACGGCATTCCGCTCAAACTGTCGCATACGGTCGTCGACATTGAGGGAAAAGAGCGCGTGACCGGCGTTACGATCGCCGAAGTCGATTCGAAGAACAAACCGATCCCCGGCACTGAGGAGCATTACGACTGCGACACGCTTCTGCTTTCCTGCGGTCTGATCCCGGAGAACGAACTCTCCCGGGGCGCCGGCGTCGAGATCTCGCCCGTCACGAACGGACCGAAGGTCAATGAACGGCTGGAGACTTCCATTCCGGGCGTCTTCGCGGCAGGAAACGTTCTGCACGTCCACGACCTCGTCGATTACGTTTCGGAGGAAGCGGCGGATGCGGGGCGCAATGCGGCGGCCTACGTCCGTGAAGGAAACGCTCCGGAAACGGAGAACGGTACGGCGGTGACATTCGAAGGCGGCATCCGCTACACGGTGCCTTCGACCGTGGATACGGAGAAGATGAAGGATCTGATGACGGTCCGCTTCCGGGTCGGCTCCGTCATGAAGGACCGCATCGTGAAAGTCTACGCGAACGGCGAAGAGATCTTTAAGAAGAAACGCCGCATCATGGCTCCGGGCGAAATGGAAGAAGTTTTATTAAGGAAGACGGAACTTCAGAAATTCGGCGGACTGAAGACGCTGAAGATCAAAGTGGAGGAGGCATGATCATGGAAGAAAGAAATCTCATCTGCATCGGCTGTCCGATGGGCTGCCCCCTCACCGTGACGATGGAAGGGACCGAAGTCAAGTCCGTGACCGGAAATACCTGCCCCCGCGGCGACATCTATGCCCGGAAGGAAGTCACGAACCCGACGAGGATCGTGACGAGTTCCGTTCTGGTCACAGGAAGCCGGACCGGCGCGAAGACCGTGTCCGTGAAAACCGCGAGCGACGTTCCGAAGGGAAAAATCTTTGAAGTCGTGCGCGCATTGAAGGGCGTGACCGTCGAAGCGCCGGTGAAGATCGGCGACGTCGTGGTCTCGAACATCTCGGGCACTGGTGTCGACGTCATTGCCACGAAGGAAGTGGAGTAAAAACGCCTCACAAAAAAGTCCTTGCAATTCTAACGCTTTTGTGTTATATTGCTCTATCATAGTATTTATACCGCCTTACCGGTTGACTGTAGTAAAGTGATAAGGCGGTGTGAATAAAATTTAAGAGGAGGAAAAACATGATGAAAAAGTTTTCCAAAGTTTTGGCGCTTCTTCTGGCCGCGATTTTGGTAGTTTCTTCTCTGGCAGCCTGCAATCAGGGACAACCGACCCAGGCTCCTACCGAAGGATCCCAGACCGAGGCTGCTCCGACTGAAACCCAGCCGGCAGAAGATGACTCCAACAAGCTGGCTGCCGAAGTGTACGGCAACAGCTATGATCCGGCGGACTGGAACGCTGAATCTGAAGCTCTGTACGAAGATATTCTCGCAGATTTCCTGGCTGCGTATGCGAAGGTTAAGGATGCAAAGAACCTTTCCGAGCGTTATGCATATCAGGCTCTGGCAGAAGGTGTTCTGTACGGCAGCGGCGTTTTCGTTCCGCTGATCACCCGTGGCGGCAACTACAGAATGGGCCGCAACCTTCCGAAGACCGTGAACACCACGATGTGGGGCTCGAACGAGTATCGTTATCACACGATGCTGGTTGTGACGGATCTTCTGAAGAAAGATGACTGGAATGCCCTGAAGACCCTTTGGGCTGAGAAGGCAGGTTCCGGCGAGTACATCGAAGCTGCGAAGGCTTATGTGACCGAGAAAGGTTACACCCTGAAAGACAGCTACACGATGTCCTACGCTACGGATCCGACGACTTGGGACAACCTTGCGTCTTCCCGTCAGACGACCGGTGAGCCGTGCGCAGTTACGGTTGACGGTCTGTACATCTACAACGAAGAGAATCAGCAGGTTCCCGCGATCGCGACCTCTTATGAGCAGTCCGAAGACGGCCTGACCTACACCTTCAAGCTTCGTGACGACGTGGTCTGGGTCGATTCCCAGGGCCGTGAAGTCGGCAAGCTGACGGCTGATGACTTCGTCGCAGGTCTGAATCACCTCATGGATTGTGAATCCAGCCCGCGTGGCCTTCTGGTCGGCGTGCTGAAGGGCGCTCGTGAGTACATCAACGGCGACATTACCGATTTCGCAGAAGTCGGCATCAAGGCTGTTGACGAATACACCGTTGAGTACACCCTTGAAGATGAAGTTCCGTACTTCATGTCCATGATGGCGTACAACATCTTCATCCCGATGAACCGTGCTTACTACGAGTCTCAGGGAGGCAAGTTCGGTGCTGAGTATTCTCCGGAAGATCCGAACTACACCTACGGCACGGATCCGGACCACATCGCATATTGCGGTCCCATGATCGTGACCAACTACACCGCGAACAACACGATCGTTTTCAAGGCGAACGAGTCCTACTACAACAAGGAAGCCCTGAACGTTCATGAGATCACCTGGCTGTACAACGGCGACACCAAGGATGCGACCAAGACCTATACGGACTGCATCCAGGGTACGCTTGATGCGACCGGACTTGGCACAGAAGCTGTTGAGAAGTGCCGCGCTGACGGTTACTTCGATGATTATGTAGCGCTTTCCGAGACGAACTCCACCACGTTCTGCGGCTGGGTCAACGTCAACCGTAAGATCTACACGAACTTCAACAGCGAAGCAGTTGCTTCTCCGAAGACCGTGAAACAGGCGAAGGAATCTGTCGCGGCCCTTCAGAACACGCATTTCCGTCGTGCGCTCCTTGCGTCCTTTGACCGTGCAGCGTACAACGAGCAGCGTGTCGGCGCTGAGCTGAAGCTGAACGCTCTGCGTAACAGCTACACCCCGGCGACCTTCGTTTCTCTGACCGAGGACGTGACCGTTGATATCAACGGCACCGCGACCGAGTTCAAGGCCGGTACGTTCTACGGACAGATCATGCAGGCACAGTTGGATGCGGACGGAGTTCCGTTCAAGGTTTGGAATACTGAACTGGCTTCCGGCGACGGCTATGACGGATGGTACAATCCGGACTTCGCGAAGGCGGAGTTGGCTCTGGCCACTGCTGACCTTGCTGCCGACGGCATCACGCTTGACGCTGAGAACCCGATCTACATCGACTATCCGTTCGAAGATCTGGATACGCAGTCTCAGAACCTTGCGGCTTCCGTGAAGCAGTCCATCGAGGAAGCTTCCGGCGGTCTCATCAAGATCAACCTGGTGGCTTGCGCAACGAGCGACGAATACAGCGATACGAGCTACAATACTCAGTATGGCTATGAGCAGAACATGGATTTCACCACCTCTTCCGGTTGGGGTCCTGACTACGGCGATCCGCAGACCTATCTTGCGACGCTGGTCATCGACGAAGACGGATACATGCTTGCTAACCTCGGCATGTTTGGTCAGTAATCCAAACTACTCAAATTACTTGTATTCTGAATAAGTAATTCAGCGATGGGGGAATGGATCATCTGTCCATTCCCTCATTGCGCTATTATCCTCACGGATCGATGAGGTACATTCTATGGCTAAATACATTCTAAAACGTACCCTGCACGGAATCATATCCGTCATCATTGTCACCGGGATCGTCATGCTTCTGGTGTATTCAATGATGAGCCGGGACCAGATCTTCGCCGGAGATCCTCTGTACACGAAAGTGTCCACGAACCGGAAGATCACGTACAAATATGAGATGTGGGAGCAGTACGGCTATCTTGATTACGTCAATTACACAGATTGGCTGACTGAACTGGAGAAGAACGGTGAAATAGATCCGGAAGACCGGAAAAAAGCGGTTTCTCTCGGAAAAACGCCGGAGGTGGACACGGAGCTCGTGGCCAAATACGTCCGGCAATTCACCGAGTATTATAAAAGCAAGGGGTATGAAGTTACCCGCCTGAACACCGTTACGATGGGCAAGAAAACCTCGAACGGCGGGCAGGCGCAGTTGTTCGCGGCGAAAGACCGCCCCTTGATCCTTCGTCTCGTGGACTATTTTAAGAACATGTTCACTGTGGACGGCATCCACAGTGTGGAAGATTATGAAGGTGACCGCGGGATCGAGTTTACCCTTCATGATCCCGTATACGGCGGCGACACCTTCGCTCCGGCCATCATGGGCAAAGGAACGAAGCACCGCTATCTGCTTTACTTCGACAATGAATTCCCGTTCATTCATCAGAACCTGCTGAACTTGAATCTCGGTCTGTCCTATTCCGTAAACCGCGGTATCGACATCACGACGACCATGATGAAGAAGCAGGGCTCCTGGGTGCAGCGGGAAGTGACCTACCCGACCGGTCTCACGGAAATGAGTGCGGACAACCTGCACTCGGCGATGTACGCCGCCGGATCGATGGAAACGGGTATGAACGCCCAGCGGTTCACGGATAACTACACGAACGTCCTGCTTTACAGAGACGGCATGTCCCGGATGGGTTATTCGTTCCTGATCGGTATCCTGGCGACGATCCTTTCGTATCTCATCGGTATCCCGATCGCCATCTGGATGGCGCAGAAGAAAGATAAACTGGTCGATCAGATCGGTTCGGTTTACGTCGTCTTCATTACGGCAATGCCTTCTCTGGCATACATCTTCATCGTGAAGGCCATCGGTAATGCAATCGGCCTGCCGACGACCTTCGTCATGGATAAATTCACCTGGCTGATGCTTCTTCTGCCGGTGATCTCCTTAGCGCTCCGTCCGATCGGAAGCATGATGAGGTGGCTCCGCCGGTTCATGGTCGATCAGCAGAATGCGGATTACGTGAAATTCGCGAGGTCCGGTGGTCTTTCCGAAGGAGAGATCTTCCGGAAGCACATCTTCAAGAACGCGGTCATCCCGATCGTTCACGACATTCCGGGCGCCATCCTGTTCTCACTCGTCGGCGCGCTCATTACCGAGCGTGTGTACGTCGTGCCCGGCGTCGGCGGTTTGCTGATCACCGCGATTGAAAAATACGACAACGGCGTCATCATCGGCGTGACGTTGTTCTACGCGGTACTGTCGGTCGTCAGCGTGATCCTCGGAGACGTAATGATGAGTCTGGTGGATCCGCGGATCAATTTCAATTCGAAAGCGAGGTGATCGGTATGGATAAAAATATTGATCTTTCCAAATACAATCTTTCGGATGATGAGTTGTTCTCCCGCGTAGAGCATGACGTCTTGGAATCCGAAAAGATCACGGCTCCCCGGTACAGCTACTGGCGAAGCGTGTTCCGTGTCTTTTTCAAGAAGAAGATCAACTGGATCGTTCTCGGAATTCTGGTGCTGCTTCTCGGCTTCACCTACATTTATCCGATGATCGTTCCGTTTGACCGGTTCGCGAACGTCATGGATTCCACGGCCAAGCACCTGACACCGTCTGCAGCGTTTGCCAAATACGGTTTCTCGATCCACTATCTGCTCGGCACCGGCCCGTCCGGCGAACCGATGTTTGACGCCATCTGGCACGGATCGCGGATCTCCCTGTCACTGGCGATGGTCTGCGCGGCCATCAACATGATCATCGGCGTACTGATCGGTTCCCTCTGGGGATTCTCCAAGAAGATGGACATCATCATGAACGAAGTCCGGAACATCGTCTCGAACATTCCGTACGAACTGCTCATTGCCGTTCTGGTGCTCGTCATGTCCAGAGGCTTCTGGACCATGGTCTTTGCACTGACCATTACCGGATGGCTCGGCGTCGCATACTTCATACGAACGCAGGTCATCATCATTCGTGACCGGGAATACAACATGGCATCCCGGTGCCTTGGTACGTCGATCTTCAGGATCGCCACGAAGAACATCCTGCCGTTCATGACGAGCGTCATTGTGACGTTCGCGGCGCTGGAAGTTCCGAGCTACATCGGACTGGAAGTCTTCCTTTCCTACATCGGAATGGGCATTCCGGAACTGACGCTCGGCCGTATGATCAGTGAGAACCAGAGCGCAATGCTGGTGCCCGGCTGGGGCTTTGAATTCTGGAGTCCGGTCGCCATTTCGGCCATCCTGTCCATCGTGCTGTTCGTGATCGGACAGAACCTCGGCGACGCTTCAGACCCGAGAACACATATTTAAGGAGGCAGCGAGATGGATGAAAGAAAACCCCTGCTTTCCGTAAAAGACCTGGAAGTGAAGTTCCGTGTCCGCGGCCGTATTCTGACGGCCATCCGCGGGATCTCGCTGGACATTTATGAAAACGAATCCATTGCGATCGTGGGTGAGTCCGGTTCCGGTAAGTCCGTGTTTACGAAAACGTTTGCGGGCATGCTGGATTCGAACGGCTTCATTGCGAACGGCTCCGTCGTTTTCAGCGACGAAGAACTGGCGGATACGAAAACGAAGCGGACGAAGTTCACGGAGTTCCTTCTGAAGCATACGCACAAGAAACTCGACAAGTATTCGAAACTGGAGAACGGTTCTGCTACGTACCGCGAGATCCTGAGCCTCAAATCGGAGCGGAAGATGAGATCCACGCTTTCCGAGGAAGATGAGGAACAGCTGACCAAGAGAGAAAAGGATCTTCAGTATTCCCTGACGGAAGCGAAGAACCTGATGCAGACCTTTGACCGTCATTCCGAGAAGAGCAAGATCGCCGAAACGAAGGCCGAGATCAAAGGTTACGAGGACCAGTTAAAGGCCCTGAAGAACGAAACGAAGAGCCTGATCAATGAACATAAGGCGGCACTTGCCGCGGACACTGCGTACCTGAAGCAATATGCGGAGACAATGCAGAAGGACCGTGAGCTGTATGCCGGGGAGATCCGGAAGGACATCTCGCCGGAAACTTCCGAGCGGAATGACGTCATTGCGAAAGAGATCATGCTTTCGGTCGGCCGGTATTCCTTCTTCCGCAAACTCCAGAGCACGAACCAACTGCTCAGAGCCTGCAAGAAGGCAATGAAGCTCGGCGAAGACATGTCTCAGGACAGCGTACGCGAATCCGTGTTCAGTGACACCGTGCTTCGCGTGAGATACTTGGATGAGACGACAGAGTATCTGCACGGCACCTGCGTCGTGGACGTGGCGAAAGTCAAGTATCCGAAAGACTGGACGCAGATCCGCGGCAAGAAGATCGCGACGGTCTTCCAGGATCCGATGACGAGCCTGAACCCGATCATCACGATCGGAAAACAGATCACGAGCATCATTCTGAAGCATCAGAACTGCTCGGAAACGGAAGCGAGACAGCGCGCACTGAAACTGATGAAACAGGTCGGCATCCCGAACGCGGAAAACCGGTTTGACGATTATCCGTTCCAGTATTCCGGCGGCATGCGGCAGCGTATCGTCATTGCCATCGCGCTTTCCTGCCAGCCGAAGATCCTGATCTGCGACGAGCCGACGACCGCGCTCGACGTGACGATCCAGGCACAGATCCTGGAACTCCTGAAAGATCTTCAGAAAGAATACAAATACACGATCGTGTTCATTACGCACGACCTCGGCGTCGTGGCGAACATTGCGGACCGTGTGGCAGTGCTGTACGGCGGACAGGTCGTGGAACTCGGTACCGTCGAGGACGTCTTCTTCGATCCGAGACATCCGTACACCTGGGCGCTCCTTTCGAGTCTGCCGCAGATCGCGGAGCGGGGAACGGAGCTGTACTCCATCACCGGTACGCCGCCGTCGCTGTATAACAAGATCGTCGGCGACGCGTTTGCGCCGAGAAATCCGTACTGTCTGAAGATCGACACGTTGGAAGAACCCCCGATGTTCCAGGTCAGCGACACGCATTTTGCAAAGACGTGGCTTCTGGATCCGCGCGCGCCGAAGATCGAAAAACCCGAAGCGATCGCGGACATCCACGGCAAGCTTTGCAGAGCATTCAATATTTAAAGGAGGATGAGACGTATGGGTAAAGAAATTACGAAAACGGCTTCTCATCTTCCGGAGCACGGTCCCATCGATGAACAGGGGAGAGAAGTTCTCCTGGAAGTCAAAAACGTGGACATTACTTTCGGAAAGGGCGACAATGCCGTCCGCGCCGTCAAGGACGCGAGCTTCCGTATTTTCAAGGGCGAAACGTTTTCGCTCGTCGGCGAATCCGGCTCCGGTAAAACAACGGTCGGCCGTGCGGTGATCCGTGTGAATCCCTGTGCGGCGGGCGAGATCCTCTATAAGGGCGTCCGGATTTCCGGAAAGATCCCGCATTCCCTGGACCGTGAAGTCATCCGGAACATCCAGATGGTCTTCCAGGATCCTGCGGCATCCCTCAATGAGCGCGCGACGGTCGACTACATCATTTCGGAAGGCCTTTACAACTTCCATCTGTATGAGAACGAAGCGGACCGCGTGCACAAGGTCGAGAAGATCATCGATGAAGTCGGCCTTCTGCCGGAACATCTGACGCGTTATCCGCACGAGTTTTCCGGCGGACAGCGGCAGAGGATCGGTCTCGCGAGAGCCATGGTCATGGAACCGGAACTGGTCATTGCCGACGAACCGATCTCCGCATTGGACGTTTCCATCCGTGCGCAGGTCCTGAATCTGATGAAGAAGTTCCAGTCGGAACAGGGCCTGTCCTATCTCTTCATCGCGCACGACCTGTCGATCGTCCGGTTCATTTCCGACCGGATCGGCGTTATCTACAAGGGCAACATCGTAGAAGTCGCGACCACGGAAGAGTTGTTTGATTTCCCGCTCCATCCGTATACGCATTCGCTGATCTCGGCGATCCCGATCCCGGATCCGAAGCTGGAAAAGAACAAGGCGCTGTACACCTACGATCCGTCCATCCACGACTACAGCGTGGATCTGCCGGAACTCGTGGACATCGGAAACGACCACTGGGTCTACGGCAATAAGAAGGAGATCGAAGAGTACAAGGCGACCCGTGAACGGGGCATCCCGCTGAAATCCGTGAAGATCCTCACTGATGAGGAGAAAGCGGCACTGGAGATCGAACGGGAACTGCACAAGGACGACGAGCCGGAACTTTCCGCGAGCAACTTCATTCTGGAGCATCCGCCGAAGGATACCGGCAGCACCTGGTATACGATCCTTTCCTTCCTGCTTCCGGTCCTCGGACTCATTCTCGCCGGGATCTTCCGTGCGAAGAATTACATCCGGAACTACAAGAAGTGCAAGAAGGGCGCGCTCTTTGCGCTGGGGCTGATCGGAGCGGTCATCGTGCTGTTTCTGATACTGTTGCTCATTGCCCAATTCGTATAGGAAATTGCATAGAGGGCGAAATGAAGCCGTGCCCGCGTCGTCGGGCGCGGCTTTGTAAATGAAAGGAATGACATGGCGAACGTAGAACACCTTCCGAATCCGATCGACCGCATTGAGGCCAAAACGGCGGAAGAAGCGGAGAAGCTGAAAAAACAGAAAAAGAAGAGACTCATCATCATCGTGGTGATTCTGGCGGCGCTGCTTCTCATCGTCGTCGGCATTCTGCTTGCCAACGTTCTGAAGGACGACGGCTGGCGGGACGTGACCGTGAGCCCGGGCTCCGCCACGAATTGCAGCAGCTCCTTCACGTTCCGGATGCAGCTCGACCGGAAACTGGTCGGCAATGATTTCCGCGCCATGTCGCAGGCCTACACCGACGCGGCCATCCGGGAGTACAATGTATACGATAATTATGAGGAGCATCCCGGCATTCACGGGCTGTACGAACTCAATCATTCCGTAGGACAGCGGATCCGAATCGAGCCGGAATTGTATGCGGCATTGGAAAAACTGGAGAAGAGCGGCTTCCGGGGCGCGTATCTCGGCCCGGTCTACGAGGTCTATCAGGAACTCTTCCTGACCGAAGACAAGGAATCCGCCAAGCAATTCGATCCCTACTACGATGCGGAGACCGCGGCGTATTTTGCCGAACTCACGGCGTTCGCGTCGAATCCGGACCACGTTTCGCTTCAGTTTTACGGGAATAATGAAGTGCAGCTCAAAGTGTCCAACGTCTACCGGAAATATGCCGCGGACTACGAACTTGCCACGTTCATTGATTTTTTCTGGATGAAAAACGCGTTCATTCTGGATTATCTTCGGGAAGAGATCGTGAAGACCGGCTATACGAAGGGGTACATCATCAGCGAGGAAGGGTATGCGACGTGCCTCGATACGACAGGGGAAATCTATGAAATGCTGGTGCTCGACCGGAACGGGAACGACGTCGTATCCGCCGCGGCCCTGCAGTACAGCGGTCCCGTCAATCTGGTCGTCTTCCACAATTATCCACTGAACGACACCTATTCGGACTACTATTACGTATACAGGAACAATAAATTCGCGACGCCGTACATTGATCCGGCGGACGGGTATTACAAGAGCAGCATCCCGGACCTCATGCTGTATTCGGGAAGCAGAGACGCTTCGGACCTGCTCCTCGCCGGGATCGATCTCGTCATCGGAAAGAAATTCGATGAGGCGAAGGCCGCGGAATACGCGAAAGAAGACGTCCTGCCGGTTTACTGTATGGACCGCGTGGTCGTGTTATACGGAACGGGAATGAAAGCAGGGACGCTCGGCGAAGGCTACCGGCTGCTGCAAAAATAGGAACGCGGGCTTTTGGTCAGGTCGTTTTGATCGTGCTTAAGAAGACATCCTCGAACGACTTCGTGTCCTCCGTGCAGTTAATGAACTCGATCCGGTAAAAATACCGGAGGCCAAAATCCTCAAAAATGACGTAGCAATAGTGCTTCGTCACGTTGCCGCCGTGTGCCGGATCATTGGTATCAAAGGTCACGTAGGTACTCTGTCTTCCGTCGACCGTCTTCGTCGTTACCTCGCAGTTCTTGTTCTCCGGGTCGGCGCTGATCGCGTCGATTTCGTCCTGCATGGGATGAAGGGTGCTGCTCTTTTCCGCAATGAAGATCCAGAAATCCTTTCCGTTGTTCGAGAGCCGGTACTCGCGGGTCCTGTTATCATAGCCGGTCGTTTTACCGATGAGTTCAAAATCATCACTGAGGTTGTAATACAATTCCCCCAGGTTCGTATAGTTCGAGAGCGTGATATTCTTCCCGTTCAGCGTCGCCTGCGCCTTCCCCGAAGAACAGCCCGCCGTGGACAGCGCCAAGATCGCCGCCAGACCAATCAACAATCCTCGTTTCATGATTACAAACCCTCCTTCTTGATTGAACGCTTCCAATCATCATATTAGTGTAATTGAAAGGGCTTGTCAATCAAAATGGGCAATCAAGTAAGTACAGGATGTGCTGAGAGCGCGAGACGCCGCACGGTGCCCGGTGGGCACCGGTATTGCGGGCAGCCGTCCCAACGGCTGCCGATGATCGAACCTTTGAACGCCGGAAGGCGGCGAAATGCAGGAGGCAGCGCAGGAGCGCGAGACGCCGCACGGTGCCCGGTGGGCACCGGTATTGCGGGCAGCCGTCCCAACGGCTGCCGATGATCGAACTTCGAGCCCGGGTTTGGGCTCGAAGTTCCAAAAAGGAAGAGCACCCTTGATGGGTGCTCTTCCTTTTTGATACTGAGAGCGCGAGACGGGGATCGAACCCGCGAACTCCTCCTTGGCAAGGAGGCGTAGTACCACTCTACTACTCGCGCACGCATCGTATTATATACGATAGCATTCCGAATGTCAAGCGTTTCTTCCGACTTCGGAGTGCCCAGAGTCGGAATCGAACCAACGACACGAGGATTTTCAGTCCTCTGCTCTACCATCTGAGCTATCTGGGCTCACGTGTGTGCTCACACCGTGCCGGCGACCGGGATCGAACCGGTACGGGTATCACTACCCACGGGATTTTAAGTCCCGGGCGTCTGCCAGTTCCGCCACGCCGGCTCGTCAGGAGAAATGGGCGAGGGTGGATTCGAACCACC
>JAEEIV010000007.1 GCA_016281555.1 Lachnospiraceae bacterium
GAAGACGGCATCCGCTTCTTGGCGGACCACCTGAACGGGGACACGTACTATAAGATCTTTTATCCCGGGCAGAATCTGGACCGCGCGCGGACGCAGTTAAAGCTCGTCGAAGACATGGAAAAGAAGCTTCCGGAGATCCGCGCGATCTTAAAACGGATCTATCAGAACCTCGGTCTGGACGCGGACCCGTACCGTCTGTAAATGTGCGCGCCTCAGGGCGCGAAGAATAAGAAGGAAAGAAATGAACCTGAGAACGATCATCCCGGCGGCGGGAAAAGGCACCCGCCTGAATCCGAAGGAAGGCAGCGCGCCGAAGGTCATGCGCCTCTGCGCCGGCCGGCCGTTGCTGGAAACGGTTTTGGAAAACGTGGCGTTCATCCCGAAGGACAGCGTCTACATCGTCGTCGGCTATAAAAAAGAGACGGTCACGTCCTATTTCGGGTCGGAATACCAATATGTCGAGCAAAAAGAGCAGCTGGGCACCGGGCACGCGGTCATGGTGTGCGAGCCGGCGTTCCGGGACTTCGACGGCACGGTGCTCGTGACGTTCGGCGACATGCCGCTTTTCGGGCGGGAGGAGCTGAAGGCGATCTGCCGCTATCATGAACAGGCGGAGGCGGACTGCACGCTGATGACCGCGGAGAATCCGGATCTGAAAATGTGGGCGCGGATCGTCCGGGACGAAAACGGCCGCTTTGCCGCGATCGTCGAGGGGAAGGACTGCACGCCGGAGCAGGCGAGGATCAAGGAGCTTTTCTCGGGCGTTCTCGTGTTCAATTCGAGATCGCTGTTCAAAGTGCTGCCGGAAGTCCGCACCGCGAACGTGCAGCACGAGTATTATCTGACCGAGGTGCCGGAGCTGATGCTGAAGCACGGCATGAAGGTGGAAACCTATCAGATATTGGACGGAGACGACCTCCGGGGCGTCAACACGGAAGAGGATCTAAGGATCTGCGAGGGCATTCTGAAGCAGCGGCTGGCCCGGCGCTGAACGGTTGATTTTGGGCATTGGATACAGGCGTGTTTCATTGACAACGCGCCTGTATTTTGTTATATATATAGAATGTAAGAATATAAGCACGCAAGGCGGATCGGTGTCCCGGAAAGCGGAGGCGCCGGGTTCGCATTTGCGCTTGTTCGGACTTTCCGGAGGTCTATGCCTGCCGGGCGACGACAAGGTGACGGAAGAACGGCAGAAGACGATCATAGACATGATCCGCGGGTGCATTGGATGAAAGAGAATTTGAATAAGCATAAGCCATACGGCCCTTATGAAAAGTTCATAAAAAGACCGTTGGACCTTGTCCTCGCCATCCTTGCGCTGATCGTATTATCGCCGTTGTTCGTCGTTTTGACGATCGCCGGAGCGATCGCCATGAAAGGGAACCCCTTCTTTACGCAGCTCCGGCCGGGAAGGATCGGCAAAGACGGCAAGGAAAAAATCTTTAAGCTGATCAAATTCCGTACGATGTCGAATGAAAAGGACAAGGACGGGAATCTTCTTCCGGATGAAAAAAGGCTTAACAGGTACGGAAGACTGTGCCGGACGACGTCTTTGGACGAGCTTCCGGAACTGATCAACATCATCAAGGGCGATATGGCGGTCGTCGGTCCGCGGCCGCTGCTGGTGAAATATCTCGATCGATACAGCGAGCGTCAGGCGCGCCGGCACGAGGTGAGACCCGGGATCACAGGACTGGCGCAGGTACACGGCAGAAACGCGATCTCCTGGGAAGAAAAATTTGAGTGGGATGTAAAATACGTTGACCGCGTCACCTTTTTCAACGACGTGAAAATCGTACTTGCAACGCTAAAAACGGTGATAAAAAGAGACGGCGTCAGTTCTTCAACGTCTTCAACCATGGTAGAGTTTGCAGGGGCGGAGGGTACAAAATGAGGCTGGTGATCATCGGTGCTTCCGGACACGGAAGAGTCGTGGCAGATATTGCAAGGCTAAACGGATACGACGACATCGTATTTCTTGACGACAATGAAAACGTGGTCGAGTGTTCCGGGTATCCTGTCGTCGGCAAAAGCACGGACGCGCCTGACGGAGAGGTGTTCATTGCCATTGGAAACAGCAGAATCAGGAAAATGCTTTCCGAAAGGTATGCCGATAGAGTACAGCCGGTTCTCTGCCATCCCAAAGCGATCATTGCAGCGGACGTGACCATAGGAAAAGGACCCGTCGTTATGGCGGGAGCCGTTATCAATCCGGGCGCCGCGATCGGAGCAGGCGTTATCGTTAACACGAGCAGTTCCATTGACCATGATTGCGTCATCGGAGATTACGCGCACATTTCTGTCGGCGCGCATCTTTCAGGAAGCGTGATCGTCGGAAATGAAACCTGGATCGGCGCGGGCGCGGTCGTCAGCAATAACGTTACCATTTGCGGCGGCTGCATCATCGGTGCCGGCGGCGCGGTCATTCGGAACATCGATGCGCCCGGAACATACGTGGGCGTTCCGGTCCGTAAGTTATCAGAAAGCAGGGCGCAGACGGAATGAAAGTCTGGCTGATGAATCACTATGCTTCAAACATGTTCCGCGACAATGCCGGCAGGCATTACTGGTTCGCGGAACAATTGATCGCCCGCGGCAATGACGTCATGGTTTTTTGCGCGACGACGCTTCTGGACGGCGAGGTATTTCTGAATGCCGGAAAAGAAAAGTCGATCGTAAAGGAAGCCGGCAACGTTCCGTTCGTCTTCGTGAAAACCGTTCCATCCAAAGGCAACGGGATCAAACGCGTGCTGAACATGGGAATGTTCTTCATGAACCTCTTCCCGGCCGCGAAAGCGTATGCGAAGGAGCACGGAACGCCCGACGTGATCGTGGCGTCGTCGGTCCATCCCCTGACGATGATCGCCGGGATCAAGATCGCAAGGAAAATGCGCATTCCGTGCATCTGCGAGATCCGCGACCTTTGGCCGGAAGCGATCTTCAGTTTCGGGAAGGCGAAAGAAAAGAGCCTGCTCGGCCGCATGCTGATCAAAGGCGAGCACTGGATCTACAAACATGCTGACGCGCTGATCTTCACGAAAGAAGGGGATACCGATTACCTGAAGGAGAGAAGATGGACGACGGCGCAGGGCGGAGACATCGATCTTGCGAAATGCCATTACATCAATAACGGCGTCGATCTGGCCGCCTGTGAGGAACGGTGCCGGACGATGCAGCCGGAGGATCCCGACATCGTTGACGGATCCAAATTCAACGTGACGTACGTCGGAACGATCCGGCCGGTGAATCACGTCGGAAATCTCCTGGATACGGCGAAGATCCTGAAAGAGACGCCCGGATACGAAGACGTTCGGTTTCTGATCTACGGCGACGGGAACCAATTGGAAGAGCTGAAGGAACGCGTCGTGACGGAGCATCTCGATAACGTCAGGATGAAGGGGTATGTGAACCGGAAGTTCGTTCCGTTCATCCTGAGCAGATCTTCCGTGAACATGCTGAATTATGCGCAGAACCAGTACAACTGGAGCAGAGGAAACAGCTCCAATAAACTTTTTGAGTACATGGCGAGCGGGAAACCGATCATTTCGACGGTTCGAATGGGTTACTCGATCATCAAGCGCTACGACTGCGGCGTGGAACTCGAAGAGGATACACCGCAGGCGCTTGCAAAGGAGATCATGCGGTTCCGCGACATGGATCCGGAAGAGCGTGAGAAGATCGGGCAGAATGCGCGCGAAGGCGCGAAAGACTTTGACTTTACGGCACTGACGGACAAACTCGTCAGCGTCATTGAGAGCGTGACGTGATGCCGAACGCGAAAATGATCAAATCGGTTTTCAGGGAATACGGGATCGGCTGGGCCTTCAACCGGGCATTGTACAGCTTCAAGCTGAAGGCGATGAAAGCGCTTCCGTTCACTGAAAAGTGGTTTGAGAAGAAAACCGCATATCCGGCGCGGCTGGATCTGTTCCGGGTCGACGTGAACGAATTGCGCTGCTTTTTGAAGGACGAACTCGGCGAGCGGGACAGGAAAAAACTGGTCGCTTTGGCGGATCAGGCGTGCTGCGGCATCATCACCGGGTTTTCATCCGTCGAACTGAATTACGGAGAACCTTTGGATTGGCAGTTGAACCCGTTGACGGGCAAGCGCTGTGATGAAAAGGCGAAGTGGTTCCGGATCCCGGATTTTGACGAGGAGCGCGGAGACATTAAAGTCATCTGGGAAGCGTCGCGCTTTTCGCATTTCGTCACGCTGGCACGCGCATTCCTGCTGACGGACGACAGAAAATACTAC
>JAEEIV010000081.1 GCA_016281555.1 Lachnospiraceae bacterium
GACGAGACAAACCGTTCAGGATCGATCCGGGATTCATTGACGCGGACGGAAAAACGTTCGGACTCGCCGGAAAGGAACCACTCTCCGATCGCCTTCGTACGGGCTTCTCCGAAAGAAGACACCGTAAGGTCGTATAAATACGGAGAAAACGAGAGTTTCTCGCGTACCGAGAGACCGGAAAGCAAGTCTTCTCTTTCCCTGCAAAACCGCCGGAGCACGGCGTTCACGAAGCCTTTCAGCCGAGGAAATCCGAGCTTTCCGGTCAGTTCGACCCAGGCATTCACCGCGGCATATCCCGCCGTATCCCCGTGGATCAATTCAAACAGTGCCGTATGAAGCAAAGCCCTGACGGTCTTTTTTATCCGGGAGAGACCTCCCGTCGTCAGACGGGAAAGCAGGGCGGAAAGCATGACCTTCCGCGCAGCCGTGCCTCTTGACAAAAACACGGTCCCCTTCTTTTCCGTCTCCTGCAGAACGGACGCACCGGGATCGTATACAAAAAACGCCAGCGCGTCCTGAAGGAACGCGCCTTCGTAAAACACTTTTTCAATGATCCGGACGGAAGCTTCCCTGCGCTCCATGACTTACGCTCCGAAACGGACCCCGGCTGAAAGGGCATTGCCGCGGAGGTATTCCGCAGCGGTCATTGCCTTCTTTCCCTCCGGCTGTAGACGGGTCACTTTCAGACCGCCTTTTCCGGTCGCGACCGTAAACGCGTCCTTCGTAACGCCGGTCACCGTGCCGGGAAGCGCCTCGACGCATTCTTCCGAGACTTCGGCTTCGAGGATCTTTATCCTCTTTCCGAAAAGGAGCGAATAAGCGGACGGCCACGGAGAAAAGGCGCGCACCTTTCTTTCCAGCGCTTCCGCGCTTTCCGTGAAATCAAGATCGCCCATTTCCTTCGTCAGCATCTTCGCATACTCCGTCGGGCTTTCCCCCTGCGGCTCAGGCGTCAGCGTTCCCGCCTCCGCTTCGTCGAGCACTTCAAGGAGCGGCCCCGCGCCGAGATTCGAGAGCTTGTCAAACAACGAGCCGGCGGTTTCCTCCGGATCGATCGGGATCACCTTCTGTTTCAGGATGTCGCCGGTATCCAGCCCCTCGTTCATCTGCATGATCGTGATGCCGGTCTCGGTCTCTCCGTTCAGGATCGCCCACTGGATCGGCGCGGCGCCGCGGTATTTCGGAAGCAGCGACGCGTGAACGTTGATGCAGCCGTATTTCGGGATCTCCAGAACGTCTTTCCGGAGGATCAGACCGTAGGCCGCGACGACGATGACGTCCGGATGAAAGGACGCCAGTTTTTCCACCCGTTCCGGCTTACGGAACGACGGCGGCGTCACGACGGTGAGTCCCGCCGAAAGCGCGTATTCCTTGACCGGAGAAGGTGCCGGCTTTCCGCTCCTTCCCTTCGGCTCGTCTCTCTTTGTGTAGACCGCGACGACTTCATGCCGGCTTTCGTTCAATGCCCTGAGCACCGGTACGGCGAAGTCGGGCGTTCCCATGAAAACGATCCTCAATTTGTCCCCTCCGACTGCATTTTCGCAAGTTCCTCATTGGAAATGATCTTTCCCTCGACCTTGGAGGTATACATCAGTCCTTCGAGATGGTCGAGTTCGTGGCAGACCGCCCGTGCGAGGAGCCCTTCCCCTTCCAGTTCGTATTCGTCGCCGTCGAGCGCCGTGAATCGGACTTTCACGTGATCCGGGCGCGTGACGATGCCGCTTTTGCCGACGAGGCTTAAGCAGCCTTCCCAGCCGGTCTGTTCTCCGCTCGTTTCGAGAATGACCGGGTTGATCATGACGTATTTCATCGGTTCGATCGTCTCAGGATCCTGTCCTTCCTCCGGGTCCGGCGTCACGTCAATGACGACGATCCGTTTCAGGACCCCCACCTGAGGCGCGGCCAGGCCGACGCCGCCTGCATCGTACATCGTATCAAACATGTCGCCCACGAGTTCCTCGATCCTCGGCGTGATGACCCGGACGGGTTTGCACACCTTCTGAAGACAGGGATCCCCGAGCTGCCGAACGTTCAATATCGCCATTTGTTTTCCTCCGTTGTGATCATTGCCTCACGATTCAAACGTGAGATATACTTTTTCGGATCCTCTGATCCGCTCAAATTCTTCCTCCGCGATCTGCTTCGCGCGAAGTATGTCGGAGAGTTCCTTTCCCTTCACGTAAAAGCAGTACCGGTAACTGTCCTTGACCTTTTTCAGCGTATCCTCCGCCGGACCGAGGAAGCGTACCAGGCCGGGGGATAAGCGGCTCTCGACCGCCTTCTTCAGGCGTTCCGCGGCAAGTGCCGTGCTGTCGTCGTATTTGCCGCTCACTCTCGCGCACAAAAAGGCCCCTTCCGGCGGATACAGAAGCATCTTCCGGTATTTGATCTCCTCCCGGTAAAACGCCTCGTAATCCTGGTTTTTCGCGGCAATGACGGCATAGTGTTCCGGATTGTAGGTCTGCACGACGCACTCTCCCGGGGTGTCCCGTCTTCCGGCGCGGCCCTCCGCCTGCAAAAGGAGTTCAAACGTCCGCTCCGCACTCCGGAAATCCGGAATGAACAGGGACAGGTCCGCCGCGAGAATGCCGACGAGCGTCACTTTCGGGAAATCGTGCCCCTTGACGATCATCTGGGTGCCGACGAGGACGTCCGCCTCCTCGCGGAGGAATTTCTCCAGGATCTCCTGATGGCCGTTCTTCCCCGAAGTGGTGTCGGCGTCCATCCTAAGCACGCGGAGGCCCGGGAATTCTCTGAGGATCAGTTCCTCGACTTTTTCCGTCCCGAGTCCGAACGTGCCCACGAGTTTCGAGCCGCATTTCGGGCATTCGGTGACCATCGGACGCTCGTATCCGCAGATGTGGCATTTCAGAATGCCGTTCCTGTGATAATTCAGGGAAACCGAGCAGTGAGGGCAACCGACCGCTTCCCCGCAGGACCTGCAGGAAACCGCGCCGGAATAGCCTCTCCGGTTTAAGAAAAGCATGATCTGCTCGCCCTTTTGCTGCCGGTCCAGGATCTTTTCCCTGAGCGCCCGGGAGAACACGGAACGGTTCCGGTTTTTCAGTTCCTCCCTCATGTCCACCAGAGTGACTAAAGGGAGGGAACTTCCCGACACCGCCCGTTTCGTGAGTCGGATCAGTTCGATCTCGCCTGAAAGCGCCTTTTTATACTGTTCCACGAGCGGCGAAGCCGATCCGAGAACGACCTTCGCGCCCGCGATCTCGCCCCGTTTTACCGCCAGGTCGACCGCGTCGTACTTCGGCACCTGATCAGAACGGTAGGAAGATTCGTGGAATTCGTCGACGACGATGAGGCCGAGGTTCCTAAAAGGCGTGAACAATGCGCTTCTCGGTCCGATCATGACGCGGATCTCTCCGGCCTTCGCCTTCATGAACCGTTCCGCCTTTTCCCCCTGGGACAGGCGGGAATGTACGACGGACACGAGCTCGCCGAAGCGGTCGTAAAACCGCATGACGGTCTGGTAGGTCAATGCGATCTCGGGAATGAGCACGATCGCCTCGCGGCCTTCCTTCAGCACTTCTTCTATGAGCCGGATGTAGATCTCCGTCTTTCCGGAACCGGTCACGCCAAAAATGAGGGACGTCGTTTTTTCTCCCGACAGCACCGTTTTCACGGCCTCTTCCTGCTCGCCGTTCAGCGTGATCCCGCTTCCGCCCGAAAAGGCTTCCGGCACTTCGCCCCTGATCCCGGAGCCCTTCTCTTCGACGATCCCGATGAGTCCCGCCTTTTCCATGGACCGGATCGTGGCCGAGGAAACGGACAGCCGGTCAGATGCGATCGAAGTCGGGATCCGTTCGTGATCGGTAAACGCTTCGAGAAGCCGAGCCTTTGCGTAATGCTTTTTCTTGAGCGCCAGGGCGATCTCGTCCGGAAGCGTGGCTTTTTCCGGAAGAAAAACGAGAAATCTCGGCTTTTTCGACCGCATTTCGCTTTTCGAAGGCATCACGACAGAAAGACACTGATACAGCGTTCCGCCGTACCGGTGACGCATGTAGGACGCGAGCGACAAAAGCTGCTCCTCGACGGACAGCCCCTTTTCCACGACGGAATCGATCTCCTTCACTTTTTCCGGAGCAAGATCGCTCTCCTCTTTCAATGAAACGACGTAGCCCTTCCGGAGGGCATTGCCCTTTCCGAACGGCACGAGCACCGGAGAGCCGATCGAAACCGCCCCGGTGAGCGCATCAGGAATCCGGTACGAAAACGGCCGGTCCACGTCCTGATTCACGATGTCGATGATCACTTCGGCAAACATTGCCTTCCCCTGACGTCCTTTCTTCGAAAGCACTTACTTCCACAGATAAAGTATAACACATTTTTGTTCAAACTGCCACCCGGAGTTTCAGGCTTTTTTCTGAATAACAGCAAAAAAAAAGCACGCGAACGTGCTTTCGTGAGACATGGGGGATTTGAACCCCCGACACCTTGATTAAAAGTCAAGTGCTCTACCGACTGAGCTAATGTCCCTTATTTGCCGAAAAAAACGGCCCGAGCTGGGCCAGTTGGATTCGAACCAACGAATGCAGGAGTCAAAGTCCTGTGCCTTACCGCTTGGCTATAGCCCAATGAGGAAGATCCCTGCCGGGTGGGTAGTGGGACTCGAACCCACGGTCTCCAGAGCCACAATCTGGCGCGTTAGCCAACTACGCTATACCCACCATAAAAGCGGGTGATGGGAATCGAACCCACGTGTACAGCTTGGAAGGCTGTCATTCTACGATTGAACTACACCCGCAGATTATGTATGCACTCGGGGTGACAGGATTCGAACCTGCGACCCCCTGGTCCCAAACCAGGTGCTCTACCAAACTGAGCCACACCCCGTTTTCGGAATTTGCACGGGGATTATAATATCAAAGAAGGGCCTGTTTGTCAAGCAGATTTTCCGGAAGGGAGGAAATCCTCATCCGATCTCGTTTTTCTGAAGATAATCGATGAGATCGCCGACGGTCTGAAGTCCTTCCAGATCCTCCGCGGGGATCTCGAAACCGTACTCTTCTTCCAGACTCATCAGCAATTCGAAAAGATCGAGCGAATCAACGCCGAGATCTTCCTTGAAATTCGATTCCTCCGTGACTTCGTCCGGATTCAGACTCAACTGTTCCGCAAGAATGGACCTGATTTTATCTAACATGACACACTCCATAATAAAGAATTATGATATATCATTCTATGCAATGCACTTCGAATTGTCAATGACTATTTTTTTCAGGTTCCGAGAAAATCAAGAAACCGCAATTCGAGTGCGCTGCTGCGCTCTTCGCCTTCGATGTCTCCTGCTCTCACCCACGCGCCGGATACGGCCGATGAAGCGTCGCTCCCGGCTTCCGTGACAACCGCCTCCGTTTCCGTGCACCGCTCCTGATCTTTCAAAAGGATCCGGTATCTTCCCGGCCCCGGAACGACCCGTCCCGCGGGGAACGGCAGAAAGACCTGTTCTTCTTTCCGGAGCAGCTCTTCGGACAGACCGACGCTGAATCCGTAAGGATAGCCGAGCATTTTCGACGCTTTCAAAACGCTGCCTTCCCGGATCGCTTCCCGAATCGAAGCGCTGGAGATGACCTCTCCCTCCTCCGTGATCCTGTCGAACACCACGGCAGTAAAGCCGAAGGAATCGCCGGCCTTTTTAAGATCCCGGTAATTCCCCGCACGCCCTTTGCCGAACGTGAAATCATTGCCGAGCGCAATGACGGACGTATGAAGCATTCGGACAAGAGACCGCCGGATGAACGCCGAAGGAGAAAGATCACGGATCTCGGGATCCAGATACATGCGCAGGTACGCTCCGACGCCGAACGACGAGAGCATTTCTGCGGTTTCCTCCGGAGAAAGGAGCCTCGCCTTTTCCCTCCGGTCTTCGACGCTCACAACGACCGGAAGCAGGCCGTTCGCCTGTTCCGATACGATCCGGTCGATGAGGAGACGGTGCCCCCGGTGGAGCCCGTCGAACTTGCCGACCGTCACCGCCGTTCTCACGTCTGGATTCAGTTGTAATGAATCTTCTGCAATGATCATTCCGTAATCGCCGAAAACGGCCTTTTATGAGAAAAACATCCTGACCGGGACAAATTCCCCGGACTCTCCGGAAAACCGGTAAATGCCGCCGAATCCGCCGTCTGAGAAGGCAATGCGGACCCGGTTTCCTTCCGAAGACGCCGCAAGAACGTTTTCCCTCTCTTCCTCCGGAAAATCGGAAGGCAAAAGCGCGTTCCCGTTCGAAAGAAAACGGTCGCACTCCTGTCTCACCGAAAGTCTCGGATACGCCGAAAAAAGCTCCTCGGTCGGATGAAGCACTGCGGAAAGCGTTCCGCAGGAAACGGCTTCTTCGATTTTGGAAAGCGTTACTGCGTCTCCGATTCGAAACGAACCGTGCCGCACTCTCCGAAGCGAAGCCATGGCAGCAAACGTTCCGAGTTTCTCTCCGATGTCACTCACAAGCGTCCTGACGTACGTTCCCGAAGAACAGGTCACCGAAAAAGAGACGTAAGGAAGTTCGATCTCGTCGATCCGGATCTCCTTAATGAACCTGCGTTCCGCCGTTCTCGGAATGACCGTCCCCTTTCTCGCGAGCTCGTATAGTTTCTTTCCGTCCACCTTTTTCGCGGAATACATCGGAGGGATCTGGAAGTACTCTCCCTGAAACGAAAGGATGGCTTCCCTGATCTCTTCCTCCGTGACAGAAACTTCCGCAGTCCCTGTCACGGTTCCTGTCAGGTCTTCGGTATCGGTCTTCACGCCGAGTTTCATTGTGCAGACGTATTCCTTGTCCGCTTCCGGCAATACGCCGGCTGCGCGCGTTGCGTTTCCGACAAAAACCGGCAGGACGCCGGTCACCATCGGATCCAGAGTCCCGCCATGTCCGATTTTCTTCGTTTGAAGACACTTCCGCAAGGTCCGGATGACGTCGAAACTCGTCATTCCTTCCGGTTTGTCCACGACAATGTATCCGTTCACTTATTCTTCAGCGTCCTTATGAGGTCCCGGACCTTTCCGGCGACCGCTTCCGGATCCCTTTCAAAGGAGAACCCGGAGGCCCGTAAGTGTCCGCCGCCGCCGAATTCCTTCGCGATTAGCGCGACGTTCACGTCGCATTTCGCCCTGAGCGACGCCTTCCATGTGCCATCTTCGTACTGATACATGAAAAGGGCCACGTCGGCTTCCTTGACCGCGTTCAGTTCCACGACGACGTTGGCAAGTTCCGAACTCGAGAGCCCGTACTTTTTTTGCAGGGAAATCGGAGCCGTTCCGTAAACGAACTTCGTCTCGGGACAGAGTACGCTGTTCATCAGCACCTCGCCCATGAGTTTCATCTCGCGGTACGGCTGATTGATGACCGACTCCTCAATGATCTTCGAGAAATTCACGCCCTTGTCGATGAGCATTGCCGCGGCAAGAAGCGTTTCCTTCGACGTGCTGCTGTAACGGAACACGCCGGAATCCTGCATGATCCCTGTATAGAGTTTTTCCGCCGCGGAAAGCGAGATCTTATCCGGATCCATCAGGGAAGCGAGCACTTCCGATGCGGAGGCCGCCTTCGGAACGACGTAATTCTCGTCTCCGAACAACGGATTCGTCTCGTGATGATCGATGACGAGGGTCCGCCTCGCGTTCTCGAACGCAGCCTTCCCGGCCCCGATCCTCTCCTTCGCCGAAGCGTCGACCGAGATCGCAAGATCGTATGTTCTGTCCTCGCCGTCCGTATCGTCGAACGGCACGTCTTTTGCCAGGAATTTCAGATATTCCGGAACGAAAGACGCATAAGGCGTGACGCAAAGATCCGGATGATTCTCGACGAGATACCGGTACGTGCCGAACACGGAACCGAGGCAGTCGCCGTCCGGATTCACGTGACCGACGATCGCCACGGTCTTCGCGTTTTCAAGATAATCATCCAGGCGTTTCATCGGAATCATTTATCCCCGCCGTTTTCCGCCGGACTCTCCGACGGTTCTTCATTCTTTTCCCGCTCGGAGATCGTTTTCCGGTCCGCGGCGCTGACGTCCTCGATCAGTTTCGAAAGATGCATGCCGTACTCGATGCCTTCGTCCAGGACAAAGCGCAGTTCCGGCGTGTTCCGGAGATTGACGGTTTCCGCCAGACGCTTTCTCAAAAACGCGCGCGCCTGCTTCAGTCCTTCCATCGTGGACGCCTTGTCCTCGTCGTTGGAAAGGACCGAAACGAACACTTTGCAGTACTTTAAGTCCGTCGTCACCTCCGCTCCCGTGACCGACGTCAGGGGATGGATCCTCGGGTCCTTTAATTCGCTCCGGATCACTTCCGAGAGCGTCCGTTCGACCTCCCGGTTGATCCTGTCACTTTTGATGCTGCCTTTTCTCATGTCAATCCTCAGTTACCTGCACCATCTTATAGACTTCGATGACGTCGCCTTCCATGACGTCATTGAACTTTTCAAGCACGATGCCGCATTCGAATCCTTCCCGGACTTCCTTCGCGTCGTCCTTGAACCGCTTCAGCGATGCAATGCTGCCGTCGTAGACCGTTTCCTTGTCCCTGACGATGCGGGCCTTCGCGCCGCGCTCCACCGTGCCGTCCAGCACGTAGGAACCGGCAATGATGCCGACGCCGGACGCCTTGAACGTCATCCGGACTTCCGCATGCGCCAGCACCTTTTCCTCGTACACCGGCGCCTTCATGCCCTTCATGGCCGCGTCGATGTCGTCGATCGCCTGATAAATGACCGTATAGAGTCTCATGTCGACTTCTTCCGAATCCGCCAAGGCCTTCGCCTGCGCGTCCGGTTTCACGTTGAAGCCGATCACGATCGCGTTCGATGCGGATGCCAGCGTGATGTCGGATTCGCTGATCGCGCCGACGCCGCCGTGGATCACGCGGACCGTCACTTCGTCGTTCGAGAGTTTCTCGAGCGAGGACTTGATCGCTTCCACGGAGCCCTGCACGTCTGCCTTCACGACGAGCGGCAGTTCCTTGAGTTCGCCGGCCTTGATCTGGTCGAAGAGGCTGTCGCGCGTCAGCTTGTGCTTCGATTCGGCAAGTTTCTTCTTCTTTTCTTCCGCGATGAAGGTATCCGCATACGACCGGGCGTCCTTCTCGTTCTTGTGTCCCAAGCAGACCTCGCCTGCATTCGGAACGCCGTTCAAACCGAGGATCTCGACCGGGGTCGAAGGCGTCGCCGTCTTCATCGGATTGCCGTCCGCGTCGAGCATTGCCCGGACACGGCCGTAGGTGGAACCGGCGGAAACGAAATCGCCCTGCTTCAACGTACCCTTCTGCACGAGCACGGTCGCGACCGGGCCGCGGCCCTTGTCGAGCTTCGCTTCGATCACGATGCCCCGGACTTCGCGGTTCGGATTCGCCTTCAGTTCCTTCACTTCCGTGACAAGAAGGATCATTTCCAGCAGCTGATCGATGTTTTCGCCCGTCTTCGCAGAAACCGGAACGAAGATCGTGGAGCCGCCCCATTCTTCGGAAACGAGGCCGTATTCCATGAGTTCCTGCTTGACGCGGTCGACGTTCGCAGCCGGCTTGTCGATCTTGTTCACCGCGACGATGACGTCGACGTTCGCGGACTTCGCATGGTTGATCGCTTCAATGGTCTGCGGCATGACGCCGTCATCGGCCGCCACCACGAGGATCGCGATGTCCGTCGCCTGGGCGCCTCTCATACGCATGGCCGTGAACGCTTCATGACCGGGCGTATCGAGGAAGGTGATCTTCTCGCCCTTGCATTCGACCATGTACGCGCCGATGTGCTGCGTGATGCCGCCTGCTTCCCGGCTCGTGACGTTCGTCCGGCGGATCGCATCAAGGAGCGAAGTTTTACCGTGATCGACGTGACCCATGACGCAGACGACCGGAGGCCGCTTGACCATGAGTTTTTCGTCCTCGTCCTCTTCCTTGAGCAGTTCCTCAATAACGTTGACTTCCACTTCCTTCTCGGAAAGGATGTCGTATTCCAATGCCAGCGCTTCCGCTTCCTCGTACGTCAGTTCCGAGTTCAGCGTCATCATCTTTCCCTGCAGGAACAGTTTCTTGATGAGTTCCGCAGGCTTCATCTTCATCCGGTCGGACAGATCCTTGATCGTGATGACCTCGGGGATCGTGATCATCTTGATCACTTCTTCCTCAACGGCGGCCTTCTGCTTCTTGTTCTGATCCTTGGTCAGATTCTTGAAGTTTTCGGCCTTCTTGTCCTTGCGGTCGTATTCGTTTTTCTTTCCGGGCTTTCCGGTGCCCTTCTGGTTCCGGTTGTCCCCCTTGCCGGCCGGCTTGTCGCCGACGTTCGCCGTATTGACGTGTACCTTCGGTCCGCCGGCCCTCTGTCCGGTTCCGGAGAAGATGCCGCGGTTGTCCTTACCGCCCTTCGAGAAGGACGATTTTTCGCCTTCCTTGCCGGAATAAGGCTTTCTCTCGCCGGTGGCCGGACGCGTCTTGTCGTATGGCTTCTTGTCGTCACGGCCGCGGTTGTCCACGAAATGGACCTTCGCTCCGTTCTTTCCGAACATGCCTTTCTTCCCGTCCGCATGCTTCTCTTCGGCGGCCTTGACCTGACTTAAGTCGACCTTGCCGAGGATGTTGATCGCGGGTTTCTTTTTCGATTCTTCCTCTTTCTTCTCTTCCGGTTTTACCGCCGGAGTCTCCGCGCTCTTCTCCTCTTTTTCCGGCTCCGGTTCCGCCTTCTTCTCAGGCTTCTCCGCTTCCTTCGTTCCGGACTTTTCTTCGGTTCCGGCGTCTTCCAGTTTCACGGTTTCCGCTTTTTCGGACGTTTCCTTCTTCGGAGTCTTCGGCGTCTTCTTCGCCTTTTCCGGCGTTTCAGGAGTTTCAGGAGTCACCGGTTTCGTTTCAACGGTCTCCGGCTTCGTTTCGACGGTCTCGGTCGACGGAACGGTCTGTTCCTTCTTCTTCTCGTCCTTCTTCCCTTCTTTCTCCGCTTCCTGCTCCTTCGCGATCGTCTGATACTGCTCTGCCGTCGTCGGAACGTTGGCCTTGATCCTGCCGGTCGTAGGATGCGCCGTCTTCTCGTCGGCCTTCGGTTTTTCCGCGTTCTTGCTCTTCGCAAACTTGTCGCCGAACGAGGTCTTCGAATTCTCCGGCCTGAACAGGAATACCGGCTTTTTCTTCTTCTGGGCATCCTTCGATTCCTCGGAAGCAGGAGCTGCCTTTTCCGACGGCTTCTCCTCTTCCTTCTTCTCGGGTTCCGCAGCAGGTTTCTCCGGATCCTTCGGCCGGTTGGCCTTCAGAAGAACCGCCTTTTTCTCCAAAGACTTGCTCTTCGCAAGCGCATCGGCCTTTTCCTTCACGAGCGCCACCTGATCTTCCGTCAGACCTGACTGCACGGAAAACCCGCTTCCCAGGAAGCCGAGGATGTCTTTCGTGGTCATGTTCATCTGTTTCGCCAGTTCATGTACTCTGATTTTCGTCATGCTTTTCACCATTATTTGAGTTTCTTCAGAAACAACTGTTTCAATCCTTCGTCCGAGAATGCGATCGCGGACCGTTCCTCTTTTCCGAGCATTGCCGCCGTTTCACGCTTCGAGGCGCCTTCCATGCAGTCCACGCCGTAAAAGCGGCATTTGTCCTGAAAGCGCTTCTTTGTGTTCGGGGAGGCGTCTTCGGAAATGACCGTCAGGCAGGACGTGCGGTTCCGGATGCTTTCCAATACCGCATCCTCCCCGGAGATCAGCTTGCCGGCCTTGTTCGCGAGCGCGATGACCATCAATGCTTCACGATTCACGGACCGCCTCCCGAAGCGCGTCTTCGAATCCTTCCGGCAGTTCGCACTTCAAATGCTTTTTCAGAAGATTCCGCTTCAACGCGTTTTCGACGCATCCGGACGATTTGCAGAGGTAGGCGCTCCGCCCGAACTCTTTCCTTCCGGGGGAAAGGATCAGGGTGTGCCCGCTTTTCATGATGCGGAGCATCTCCCCCTGTCTGCCGTATTCTCTGCAGGCAATGCACATTCTGAAGCCCGTAAGTCCTCTCAAAACGCCTTACTCCTCCGTCTGTTCGGAAGTTTCTTCCTCTTCGTATTCCTCTTCCTCGGACTCGTCGTAATCGTCGAACAGACCTTCTTCTCTCGCCTGCGACTCAGACTTGATGTCGATCTTGTAACCGGTCAGTTTCGCGGCAAGTCTGGCGTTCTGTCCTTTCATGCCGATCGCGAGAGACAGCTGATTGTCGGGAACGACCACGAGGGCGCTCTTTTCGTCCTCATCGGCGGCCACGGCAATGACCTTCGCGGGCGAAAGAGAATGCTCGACGAGCACGGCCGGGTTTTCGTCCCAGGCGATGATGTCGATCTTCTCGCCGGAAAGTTCGTTCACGATGGGGGTGATCCGGCTCGAATTCATGCCGATGCAGGCGCCGATCGGGTCGATGTTCTCGTCCTTGGACCAGACGGCCATCTTCGTTCTCGATCCCGCCTCACGGCTGATGGACTTGATCTCGACGATGCCGTCCTTGATCTCGGCCACTTCCTTCTCGAAAAGCCGGCGGACCATCATCGGGTTCGTTCTGGAGATCTTGACGCGCGGTCCTTTCTTCTCCTGGTCCTTCATGCCGACCACGTACACCTTGATGTGCTGCCCGGGCTCAAAGGTCTCGCCGGGAATGATGTCTTCCTTCGTCAGGATCGCGTCCGCTTTTCCGAGGTTCACGGTCACGAGTCCGCCCGGCATGATGCGCTGCACGACGCCGGTCATGATGTCTCGCGCATGCTCGTTAAAGTAGTCCGTCATGGTCTGACGCTCTTCCTCGCGGATCTTCTGCGTGATGACGCTCTTTCCGTCCTGCGCGGCGATCCGTCCGAAATTCTTCGGATCGAGTTCCACCAGAATGAGATCGCCGATCTCAGCGCTCGGATCGATCAGCATGGCCTTCTCCAGCGTGATTTCCAGGCTCTCGCGTCCCGGTTCGATCGATTCCACGACTTCCAGCCGTCTGTAAACGCGAAGTTCGCAGTTTTCCCGATCGAAATCGATGACCATGTTATCGCTCGTGCCGTAGGTCTTCTCAAACGATTTCTTCAGGCCGTTCTCGATGCCGGCAATGAGCGCTTCGCGGCTGATGCCGCGTTCTTTTTCCATGAGTTCAAGCGCCTCAAACAGTTCCTTGTTCATTTTGATCTTCGTCCTCCTTCGTTCCGATCCCGCTGAAATCCGCATATTCGCGGATCAGTGCAATATTCTTCCGTTCCACGACGGTTTCCGTTCCGCCGGCCGTCACCTTCACGGTGTCCCGGTCAAACGCGGTGAGCGTCCCCGTCAGTTCCTTTTCTGACCCGACCGGCTTAAAGAGCCGGATCTCCACGATTTTTCCGAGATTTCTCGTATAATCCTTTTCCTTTTTGATCTGACGTCCGAGTCCGGGACTCGATACTTCCAGAACGTAGGCTTCTTCAATGAAGTCTTCCCGGTCCAAAAGGTCCGAGACCGCCCTGGAGACCGTTTCGCAGTCTCCGATCGTCACGCCGCCCGGTTTGTCAATGTAATAGCGGAGATACCACGTTCCCGCTTCTTTGACGTACTCCGTGTCCACGAGTTCCAATGCGTTTTCACCAAGGACCGGCAGAATGAGCGCTTCGGCCCGTTCTTCATAAGTTTCCTTTCTCGACATGTCACTCCTTTTTTTACGGTTCCTTACAAAAACTTAGGTGGGCTCCGAAAAGCCCACCCAAACCGTACACAGGGATATTACCACGGAAAAAGCGAAAAATCAAGCGTTTTTTCGCTTTTTTCCCGCTTTTTCTCACTTTTTCTCCACGATTTCGCCGCGATCCTTGTAGATTGAGTTCTCCGGGACCGTTCCGCGGACCGATGAAAGGGGATAAACGATGGAATTCCGGCCGATGACCGTGCCCGGATTCAGCACCGAGCCGCATCCGACTTCCGCAAAATCGCCGAGGAACGCACCGACCTTCTTGATTTTCGTCTCCACTTCGGCCGTGCCGTCCTTCACAACGACGAGCGATTTGTCGCTCTTCACGTTCGACGTGATGGATCCGGCGCCCATATGCGCGCGGAATCCGAGGATCGAGTCGCCGACGTAATTGTAATGCGGCACCTGCACCCGGTTAAACAGGATCACGTTTTTGAGTTCCGTGGAATTCCCGACGACGACGTTTTCGCCGATCAGGGCCGAGCCGCGGATGAAGGCTGAATGACGCACCTCCGCGTTCCGCCCGATGATCACCGGACCGCCGACGTACGCGGAAGGATATACCTTTGCGTTCTTCGCGATCCAGACGTCTTCGGCCGGGTGGTCGAACTCCTCTTCGGGCAATGAAGGACCGATCGAAAGGATCAGCTCCCGGATGCCGGAAAGCGCTTCCCACGGATAACGGAAAGAAGAAAGGAACTCCTTCGCTTCCGGGTAGGTCTCGTTCAGATCGAACAGATCGGAAATCTCGTACATACTCTCCTCCGGTCAACGCACTTTCAGGAGATGTCCGCTCTCCTTCATGGCGCGGATGATCTCGTTCACGTTCATTTCACAGGCATCCTGCGTTCCTGCTTCCGCCATGACGCGGAGCACGGGTTCCGTTCCGGAGGCGCGAAGCAGCACGCGTCCGTCGTTTCCGAGGCGGGCCTCCGCTTCCGAAACCGCCGTGAGGACCGCCGGATCTGCAAGCGTTGCTTCCTTGTCGTCCACTTCCACGTTCTTCAAGACCTGCGGATACATTTCGCAACCCTGCGCCAGCGCGGACAGAGGCAGGTTCGTATCGATCATGACGCGCATCACCATGATGGCCGTCACGAGTCCGTCGCCCGTATGCGCATATTTTCTGAAGATCACGTGCCCCGACTGTTCGCCGCCGAGGTAGTAATCGTTTTCCTTCATGTTTTCGTAGACGTAACGGTCGCCGACCTTCGTCTTTTCATAGCCGATGCCGATCTCGTCGAGGGCCTTGTACAGGCCGAAATTCGACATGACCGTCGTCACGATCCGGTTCTCCGGAAGCATGCCCATCCGTTTCATCCATTTGGCCAGGATGTACATGATCTTGTCGCCGTTCACTTCATTGCCGTTCTCATCGACCGCGAGACATCTGTCCGCGTCTCCGTCGAATGCGAAGCCGACGTCGAGGTTGTTCTCTTTCACGAACTGCTTCAGGTCCGCCAGATGCGTGGAACCGCAGTTCTGATTCACGTTGTCGCCGTCCGGCTCCGCGTGGATCACGTACGTCTTCGCTCCGAGCGCGTCAAACACTGCCCGGCCGATCATCCACGACGCGCCGTTCGCGCAGTCCAGACCGACTTTGTGATTCTCAAAGGACTTCGCGGAAATGTTCGTCAGATATCCGATGTAGCGGTTTCTGCCGTTATAGAAGTCCACGGTTTTTCCGATCTCGTCATTGATCGCGTAGGGGATCTCCGGCAGCATCCCGTCGAGGTACTGCTCCAGTTTCTCCTGGATCTCGTCATCCATCTTCTCCCCTTCGGAATTCATGAGTTTGATCCCGTTGTCGTAGAAGGGATTGTGAGATGCGGAGATCATGATCCCGCAGTCGAAGTCCTCGGTTCTCGTGATGTAGCTGACGCAGGGCGTCGTCGTCACGTGAAGCAGATAGACGTCCGAGCCCGAGGAAGTGATCCCGGAGGCCAATGCGTTCTCAAACATATATGAAGACCGCCGGGTGTCCTTGCCGATGACGATCCTCGCAGCTTTTCCGCCGTGATCTGCGCGGAAATGATATCCTAAAAAGCGGCCGATCTGAAACGCATGCGCCGCGGTCAGGTCCCTGCCTGCGCGTCCGCGGAATCCGTCCGTGCCGAAATACTTACCCATGACGAACTCATTCTCCTTTATCCCCGGAGCCGGTCAAACGCCCTCTCCGGTCATTCAAGGATACTATACTACCGGCATCTCGTTTTGTCAATCAAATTATTACAAAAATGTTAAATCTATTACGTAATCATTTACTTTGAATGGACTTGCGAAACCCGCACGCATATTGTAAAATATAATTAATAGTGACCTTTTGCCGGGAGTCTCCCGGCAGGATCCGCGGAGGATGCTTCGAAATGGCCTTTGACGGCGTGATGATCCGGGCGCTTGCCCTGGAAATGCAGGAAAAGCTTTCCGGCAGCCGGATCTCAAAAATACAACAAACCGAACGGGACGAACTGCTCCTGACCTTCAAAGGTGTGAGCAGCGTCTTCCGCGTGCTGCTTTCGGCAAGCGCCTCCCTCCCCATGGTGAGGCTGACGGAAGAAACGAAGGAAAGTCTTCCTTCCGCGCCGAATTTCTGCATGGTGCTCAGAAAGCATCTCCAGAACGGCCGGCTTCTTTCCGTCACGACGCCCGGAATGGAAAGAATCGTCGAATTCAAGGTCGAGCATCTGGACGAAATGGGCGACTTGAAGACGCTTCGTCTCATTGCGGAGCTCATGGGGAAATACAGCAATCTCATTCTGGTCGGGGAAGCCGGACTCATCCTCGATGCGATCCGCCACGTTACTCCGGTCATGAGCTCGCTTCGGACCGTGCTGCCGGGCCTTCCCTATTTCGTTCCGGCCATGCAGGAGAAGAAGGATCCGCTCACCGAAACGAAAGACGGTTTTCTCGAAGGTCTGGACCCCAAAGACACCGTACTGCAGGCGTTTACGGATCATTATTCCGGACTGTCCGTCCAGACCGTTTCCGAAGTGCTGTATTCCCAGATCGACCAGGACCGACCTGTTTCGGGTTTGTCCGCCGAAGAAAAAGACCGGCTTTCCGGGGTCTTCCTTGATATGACGCAGCGGATCAACTCCGGAGCGTTTCTTCCGGAAATGGCGGAACGGGACGGCATGCCCGTGCAGTTTTCCGCCCTCGGACTCCCCTCGTTCGCTTCGAAGCCGGACGTTTACCAGGTGAAGTCGTTCGATTCGCCGTCGGAACTCGTCGGCGCCTATTACGGAAAAAAGGCGAAGGAAAACCGGATCCGCGAGAAAACCGCAGAGTTGAAAAAGACGCTGAAGACACTCACGGAGCGGACCGCGAAAAAGCAGCAGCTTCAGGAGGCAAAGTTAAAAGACGTTTCGTCACGGGATCGGGACCGTCTGTACGGCGAACTGCTCTCCGCCTTCTCCTATTCATTGCCGGTCGGTCAGAAAACCGTGCAGGTCGAAAACTATTACGACGAAAACCGGCCCGTCGACATTCCGGTGGATCCCGATCTTTCGATTTCGGACAATGCCAAGAAGTATTTCGACAGATACGTCCGAGAAAAGCGGACCTTCGAGGCCGTATCCGAACAGTTGAAGGAAACGAAGAAGGAAGCCGAGGAGCTGGAAAGCATTGCGCTTTCCTTATCCATTGCGGAAACCGAGGAAGATCTCTCCGAGATCCGGGAGGAACTTTTCCTCGGCGGCTTCGTCCGGCGGCAGAGTCCCTCGAAGAAAGACAAGAAGCAGAAAAAATCGGAACCGTATCATTATGTTTCCCGGGACGGCTTCCACATTTACGTCGGAAAAAACAATCTGCAGAACGAGGCCCTGACGTTTCATTTTGCTTCCGGAAACGATTATTTCTTTCATGCAAAGAAAACGCCGGGTTCGCACGTCATCCTGAAGACGGAAGGCCGGGAAGTCCCGGACGGCACGTTTGAAGACGCGGCGGCGCTCGCTGCGTACTATTCGACGGCGCGGGAAAACGGTCTCGTCGAAGTCGACTACGTACTCAAAAAAGAAGTGAAGAAAGTCCCCGGGCAGAAACCCGGATTTGTGATCTACGATACGAATTACTCCATGATGGCAGCGCCGGACATCCGGAACGTCACGCTGCATTCATGACCGGACGGAGGGTCCAATGAAAAGAAGAAACATGATCATCACCGCCGCCGTTGCCGCGCTTTCCGTCGCGATCGCAGTTATCGTCGGATTGTCCGTTTCCAATATGTCCGCTTCCGGAAAAAAAACGGAAGCCGGGTCGAAAGAAGAAACGGACAGTTCTTCCGTTGCTCCCGCTGAAACGGAAGCGTCTTCCGAAGAAGAGACCGAAGCGCCGTCCGAAACCGAAGAGGAATTGAATTTCCATATGGAAAACACGCTCCGGGAACTGACGACCGACCAGTTCGCCGCGCTTTCATCGCTGAGTAACGAAGTCAAACGCTATTACACGAAGCCGGACTTAAACGACAAGGGCCGGCCGATCGAAGCCAGCTATTTCGAGGCCATTTTCAAGCAGAAGCTCGGCACGGACGTCCGGATCATGAACACCGACGACAAAAGGGTGACGCTGTCCTTTGCACTTGCCATTGAGTACGACGAAAACACCGATTACGTCCTGAATTATCTCTCAGCCAAGGACGTGAAGGCAGTCTTCTTCGTAAGCTACAGTTATGCTTTCAATCATCCGGAAATCATCCGGCGGATCCTTTTGGAAGGGCACACGCTCGGTTCCATGGGCTACTCCCTTCCGGAAAGCGGATTTGCGCGTCTTTCTCTGGAAGAACAGTACAACGACCTCAAGAAAATGCACGACTACGTCTACGAGACCTACGGCTATTCGATGGACAAGTTCTTCTACGGGGACCTCTCCTATTCCCTGGCTTCCATGGGACTGCTCAGGGATGCGGGATACCAGACCTGTTTCTATACCGTAAGCTACAACGACACGAAACACGAGGACGTCATTGACGCCGCTGGATTCCTGGACGCCATGTCCTCGGCTTCGCACAAGGGCGCGATCTACGTCCTTCATACGACAAACACCGCTTCGCTCATCATCACGCCTTCCCTCATCGACCGGCTCCGCGAACAGGACTACGAGGTCGGCGTCTACAACTGATCCCTCCTTTGATTTGAAGGAATCGAACAAAATTTCCGAACTTTTGTTTGCTTTTTCCGGGAGAGTATGCTATACTGGTTCCGGAGAATGAGACCTGTTTTGGTTTTTTGGAGGGAAATATGGGAAACGGAATGATCACAGACAAACAGATGCAGATCCTGAAATACATGGAGAGCGAGCTTCTCAGGAAAGGCTATCCGCCTTCGATCCGGGAGATCTGCTCCGCCGTGCATTTGAATTCCACTTCGTCCGTGCACGCGCACCTGAACGCTCTGGAAAAGAACGGCTACATCCGGCGGGATCCTTCGAAGCAGCGTGCGATCGAGATCCTGGATGACAATTTCCAGATGGCCCGCGTCGAAACCGTTTCGATCCCGATCGTCGGCCGCGTCGCCGCCGGAGAACCGATCCTCGCAGAAGAAAACATTGAATCCTATTTCTCCGTTCCTGCGGAATACATGCCGACGTCCTCGAACGACATCTTCGGTCTGCAGGTGCACGGAGATTCCATGATCGACCTCGGCATTTTCGACCGTGATCTTCTGCTCGTCGAGGAACAGAACACGGCGAGAAACGGAGACGTCGTCGTGGCGCTCATTGACGATTCCGCGACGGTGAAGACCTATTATAAAGAAAACGGTCATTACCGGTTGCAGCCGGCGAACGAGACGATGGAACCGATCATCACGGACCACGTCGAGATCCTCGGAAAAGTGCGTTCGCTCTTCCGTCCGGCCGTCATGGCATTCTGATCTTGCTTCGTCTGAAAGTATCATGAAAAGAGGGGCTGTCCTTTACGGCAGTCCCTCTTTTTGTTGCTCTTCCGGCGTTCTTCCCGCCGGCAAATCGTTTATCTGTCTTCCCGGAAATACGACAGGCCGAGTGACTGCGGCGGCTGCGTTTCCCGTTTCTCTCTCGCCGAAACGATGATGAGCACGATGATCGTCACGAGATACGGCAGGATACGGATGAGTTCCTGATCCGCGAGACCGAGTCCCGGAATGTAGTTGTTCACGATCATGAGTCCGCCGAACAGGATCGCGCCGATGATGCCGAGGTCGGTCTTCCAGACCGTGAAGATGACAAGCGCAATGGCAAGCCAGCCGCGGTCGCCGAAACCGTCATTGGACCAGACGCCGTTCGCATAGTCCATGATGTAGTACAGTCCGCCGAGGCCTGCGATCATGCTTCCGAGGCAGGTGGCGAAATATTTGTACCGCCCGACGTTGATGCCCGCGGCATCCGCGGTCGCCGGATTCTCTCCGACCGCCCGAAGATGAAGCCCGACTCTCGTCCGCTTCATGATGATCGCGGCGAAGATCGCAAGAAAGATCCCGAGGTAGGCAAGGAAACCGTAAGAAAGGAAGATCTCGCCGAACCAGCCGAGGTCCTTTGCGAACGGCAGCGGGGTCTTGAAAAGATTGCTCGTCGTCGTCAGATTGACCGACGGCAGTTCGGAATTCGTAAGTTTGATCAGGGAACCGCCGAAGAAATTGCCGATGCCGACGCCGAACGTCGTGAGCGCCAGGCCGGTCACGTTCTGATTGGCCCGGAGGGAAACCGTGAAGAAACTGTAGATCAGGCCCATGAGGAGCGAACCCACAAGACAGGCAACGAGCGGGATCAGGATCCCGAGCGCCGGATTCACGTTTTCCCTGCCGACGGCGCTTTCATACAGGAAGGCGCCGATGACGCCGGAAATCGACCCGACGTACATGATGCCGGGAATACCGAGATTCAAATGACCGGATTTCTCAGTGATCGTTTCACCGGTCGCGCCGTAAATCAGCGGCACGCCCATGATGACTGCTCTTTGCAGGAACATGACGAACGGGTTCATGACTTCTCCGCCTCCTTCCTGGACGACCGGAAGACGATCCGGTAATTGATGAAAAACTCACAGCCGATGATGAAAAAGATGATGATTCCGGTCAGGATGTCCGAGAACGACTTGTTCAGGCCGAAATCCGTAGTGATCTGCCCCGCCCCCTTCTGCAGGAACACGATGAGGAACGAGGACAGGAACATCACGAGCGGATTGAATTTGGCAAGCCAGGACACCATGATGGCCGTAAAGCCGTTGCCTCCCGCCGTATCGGCGGAAATGGTGTGATCCGTGCCGTTCACGAGCAGGAAGCCTGCGAGACCGGCGATTGCGCCGGACAGGATCATCGTGCGGATGATGACTTTCTTCACGTTGATCCCGATGTAACGGGCCGTTTTTTCGGATTCCCCGACGACCGAGATCTCGTATCCGTGTTTCGTATAGCGAAGATAGACGAAAACCAACACTGTCAGTATGGCGACAATGACGATATTAAAGATGTAGTCCTGACCGAACAGTTTCGGCAGCCATCCGGATTGAGAGGTTCCGTTGATGATTCCGATCTGTCCGGAGCCCTTCGGCACGGACCACAGCAATACGAAGTACTTGATGATTTGTATGGCAATGTAGTTCATCATCAACGTGAACAGCGTTTCATTCGTATTCCATTTGGCCTTGAACAATGCCGGAATGACGGCCCAGATCGCTCCGGCCGTTACGGCAGCCGCGAGACAGAGAATAATGACGAAAGCGCTCGGCATGCGGTCCCCCGCGAAAATGAGAACGGTCGCCGCCGCCATGCCGCCCGCGAGGACCTGACCCTCCGCACCGATGTTCCAGAAACGCATCCGGAATGCCGGCGTCACCGCGAGGCCGATGCAAAGCAGGATCGCCGTGCCCTGGAAGAGTTTAAGGATCCGGCGTTCCGTTCCGAACGCCCCGGAAAACATCGCGCCGAACACGGAAAACGGATTCAGGCCGGTCATAATGACGGTGAGAATTGCAGCCACAAGAAACGCGGCCAGAATGGCGATGGCCCGGATCAGCCACGCCTTCCACCAAACGACGTCCGTCCGCTTTATGATATGAAACAAGGGTTCCTTCATACTTTGCTTCCCCCTTTGGTCATGAGAAGGCCGATCTCCTCTTTCTTCGCGGTCCGCCCGTCCACGATGCCGGTGACTTCGCCGTGTCCGATGACTAAAATACGGTCGCAGAGCTCGACCAGTACGTCCAGATCCTCACCGACGAAAATGACGGCGACGCCGTTCGCTTTCTGCTCGTTCAGCAAATTGTAAATGAGATAAGAGGAATTGATGTCGAGTCCGCGGACCGGATACGCCGCCATGAGCACCGTCGGCGCCGCGGCGATCTCTCTGCCGACGAGGACCTTCTGGACATTGCCGCCGGACAGTTTCCTGACGGCGGTCTCACGGCTCGGCGTCACGACTTCCAGCTGTTCGATGATCTGATCGGCCAGGCTCTTCGGCGCCTTCTTTTCCAGAAAGACGGAACGGCCTCTCCGGTAGCTGCGAAGCATCATGTTTTCCGTGATGTCCATGTTTCCGACGAGGCCCATGCCGAGGCGGTCTTCCGGAACGAAGGAAAGACGGACGCCGAGGGCGCGGATCTCCATCGGAGTCTTGTCTCTTAAGTTCTCAATGATACCGGTTCCCGGCGTGATGTACTGGATCCCGCCGTCGGTGATCGGCTGAAGGCCCGCGATCGTCTCCAAAAGCTCCCTCTGTCCGCTTCCGGCGATTCCGGCGATGCCTAAGATCTCCCCGCTGTAGGCCGTGAAAGAGACGTCTTTTAAGACTTTCAGGCCTTCCCGGTTCATGCAGCTTAAATGAGCGACGATGAGACGTTCCTCGGGATCCTTCGGATCGGTCCGGTCAATGTTCAGGCTGATCTTCTTTCCGACCATCATTTCGGTCAGTTCCGACTCATTGGTCGCCGCCGTTTCCAGCGTGCCGATGTACGCGCCTTTTCTCAGCACGGAAACGCGGTCGGAAATAGCAAGCACCTCGTGCAGTTTGTGGGTGATGATGACGATGGCCTTCCCGGCCTCCTTCATTTTCCGGAGGACTTTGAAGAGCTTTTCGGTTTCCTGCGGCGTCAGCACCGCCGTCGGCTCGTCGAGCATCAGAATGTCCGCGCCGCGGTACAGGACCTTGATGATCTCGACGGTCTGTTTTTCCGAGACGGACATTTCATAAATTTTCTTATCCGGATCAATTTCAAATCCGTACTGCTCGCTGATGGCTTTCACCTTCTCGCGCGCTTTTTTGATGTCGTACCTTCCCTTTTCCTTCAGACCGAGGATCACGTTTTCCGTCGCCGTGAAAACGTCCACCAGTTTGAAATGCTGGTGGATCATCCCGATCTTATACCGGAAGGCGTCTTTCGGGGAGCGGATGACCGCTTCCTCCCCATTGACCAGGATCTGGCCCTCATCCGGATAGTAAATGCCGGCGATCATGTTCATGAGCGTGGTTTTCCCGCTCCCGTTCTCTCCCAGAAGGGAGAGGATCTCGCCGTAAAAGACTTCCAGAGAAACGTCGCGGTTGGCGAACACTTTCCCGAAAGTCTTCGTGATGTTTCGAAGCTCAATGGCCGGTGTCTTGTTCATCAGGATCTCCGAAAAAGCATAAGAGGCTGCTGCGCTCCGCGTATCCGGAAGGCCGCCCTTAAGGACGACCCTCCGGACAAGAAGTGCAGCAGCCGGATCAAAACGTCGATCAATATTCAGCGTTCAGAAGCGTGATGCCGTCGATCTGAATGTCGAAGTACGGAGCCGAACGGTATTCGGACTCATGGAAGTAGCCGTCCTTGATGGCTTCGGTATCGGGCGTATAATTCGTATCCGTATCCACGTCCGCCATGTAGGAAGTCAGGTTCGCGCCGTCCTTCGTGAAGGTCGAGGTGTCAAATACGTGCAGGGTGCCGGCCTGAAGCTGTGCCTTGATCTCGGCAAGCTTTTCCACCGTGCCCGCCGCAGCGACAGCCGTGTTCACGTCGGTCAGGACCACGGAACCGGTAGCAAGCGTTCCGGTCCAGTCGGTGTCGATCGCTTTGCCCTCCTTGACCTGCTTGATCATGTATTCCATGTAGGGCTGCCAGTCGATTCTCGAAGAAACGATGAAGGTCTTCGGGCAGGCAGCCAGCGTGGATCCGTTGTAGGAAACGTTCGGGACACCGGCGGTCTCGCAGGCCGTCGGAGCGCCCATGGAGTCAGCGTGCTGAGAGATCAGTTTGCAGCCGTTCGCAAGCAGGGTCTGAGCGGCTTCCTTTTCCTTGGCTTCATCATACCAGGAACCGGGGAACTGCACTTCCATCGTGACGGAGGGGCAAACGGACTTTGCGCCGAGATAGAACGAGGTGTAACCGGAGATCACTTCCGCATAGGTGAACGCGCCGACGTAACCCATCTTCGCTTCGTCTGCGGTGAACTTGCCGGCTTCGATCATCTCATTCAGCTTCATGCCTGCCGCAACGCCGGCCATGTAACGGCCTTCGTAGATCGCGGCGAACGCATTGTGCAGGTTCTTCAGACCGGCGGTATGCGCCTGGGTTCCGGTCGCATGGCAGAACTGAACGTTCGGATACTCTTTTGCTGCTTCCAGCAGGAAGTCTTCATGACCGAAGGAATCGGCGAAGATGATGGTGCAGCCGCTGTCGATAAGGTCGATCGCAGCTTCCTTGCACTCAGCGCCTTCCGGGATCGGATACTTCTGGATGTACTCGACGCCCTGCGCTTCGCAGGCGGCTTTCGCGCCGTTCATGAAGTTTTTGTCGTAAGTGGAGTTCTCATCATGAAGATAAATGAAACCAACCTTAACCTTTCCTTTGTCAGCGGTACCGGCCTGATTGCATCCTGCAACCGTCAGAGCGGAAAGCGCAAGCACCAGCGACAAAACCACAGCAAGTAACTTTTTCATGTTTTCTCCTCCGTAAGAAAAAGATTTGTTTATCAAAAGCCTTTGCGGCCAATGACCTAAAAAAGCGGGACCTCTTTCGAAGTCCCGCAATACCAAAAAGAAGCACGTTTCCATCGTTTCTGTGCTTTCCTTCGATAGTCCGCCGTTTACGGCAGCGGGTAGAGACTTCAAAACCGTATTATTTGAAATATATCGAATCAACGATATTCAGTTGTCAAAAACGATGCCCCGTTCTTCGCTCATGCTCCGGATCTTCGCTAAAGACTCGATCCGGTAACCGGCTTTCCGGAGATCGTCTCCTCCGGACTGGAAGCACTTTTCGATGGCGATCGCGCATCCTGCGAGTTCCGCTCCTGACTGCTCCACAAGGGAGATCAGTCCGCGGAGAGCTTCTCCGCTCGCCAGAAAATCATCCACGATGAGCACGTGATCTTCCGGCTGAAGGTACTTCCGGGAAACCATGATCTCGTTCGTCACGTTGTGCGTGAACGAATGCACCTTCGCGGTATAGAGACCTCCGGAAAGATTCGACGTTTTCGACTTTTTCGCGAATACCACCGGACAGTCGTCAAAAGCTTCCGCCGCGAGGCAGGCCATTCCGATCCCGGAAGCCTCGATGGTCAGGATCTTCGTGACGGGAACGCCTTCGTACAGCCTTCTCCACTCCCTGCCCATCTCACGGAACAGCGCCACGTCCATCTGCTGATTCAGGAAATCCCCGACTTTCAGGATCTCCGTGCCGATCACCGTTCCTTCTCTTCGTATCCGCTCTTCCAGAAGTTTCACGTCAGATCTCCTTCAAAGAACTCACACCTATAATGTACAATGAATGAGACCAAAAATCAAGTGTCATATTGTGCAATTTTTCCGATTTCCGCAAAAAATATTGTGCAGTTTGACGAGAGCTCCCACAAGATTTAGCGGTCGGGACGATCCCGACCGCTTTTCTCTCATTCCGCAGGTTCGCCGAGGTATTCCATGCTGTCAAGGCCGACGTCCTTGCAGATGTCCACCATCTCCGAAACCGTTTTCCTGTCAATGGCAATGCCCTCCTTCAGCCGTTTCTCCATGGAAGCCGCTTCCTTCTCCCCGTGCGTCAGGATCGGCACGTCGGGATCCGCCCGGTCCGCATCCCGGAGTTCCTGCAGGAATTCGGAAAGGTGCGCCCGGATCTCTTCCGGATCGCCGAAGATCTTCGGGTCAATGACGATGAAGGCGTGGCAGGACCCCGCACCGGCACCGGCCACCCGCTTGTGGTGGTTCGATGTCGCGCCGCCCGAGGTGATTGAACTTAAAAGTTCCGCGATCATGCTGAACCCGTAGCCTTTGTGGCTGCCGGACTCTTCTCTGCTTCCTCCGACCGGCAGGATGCCGCCGCCCTGATGCGCCGAGATGCAGGAAAGGACTTTCGCCGCATCCGTGCATTCTTTTCCCGTGTCGTCGATCGCCCAGCCTTCCGGAAGAGGCTTTCCGGCTTTGTTGTACACTTCGATCCTGCCCCGCGGCACGACGGTCGTCGCCGCGTCGAACCAGAACGGGACCGGATCGGCCGGCATCGAAAACGCGATCGGGTTCGAACCCAGGACCGCCTTCTTCGAACCGGTATGCACCATGATGGATTCCGAGTTCGTCGTGGCAATGCCGATGAGTCCTTCGTCGCTTGCCTGTTTCGCATAATACCCCGCGATCCCGAAATGATTCGAATTCCGGACCGTGACGAAGGCCATGCCGACGCGTTTCGCCTTCTCTATGGCCAGCTGATTGGCGAAGCAGGCGATCACCTGCCCCATGCCCGAGTGACCGTCAATGACCGCCGAAACGGGCGTTTCAAAGACGATTTCCGGCTGAACGCCGACTTTGATGGACTCCGACCGGATCTGCTTATGGTACCGGACGAGACGCTGGGTCCCGTGGCTCCGGATGCCGTACAGATCCGCCGTGACGAGCACGTCGGTGATCTTCGCCGCTTCTTCGTCCGTAAAGCCGAAGCCCCGGAAGGCATCGTTCACGAACCGCCGCACCTGTTCTACTGTAAAAGTTTTCGTTTCCATATGCTTGCCTGTATTCCTCGCGGATGGTCCCGAAGCATTACGATTCCGGAACGATCTCGATCTTCTGCTCGTCTTCCTTGTAGATCACCGACAGTCCTTCTCCCGCATGCACGTATCCTGCATCGGATGCCGCAGCATTTTCCGCCACCGTTCCGGTGCCGTCCTGCAAGGTCACGCCGACGGAGGCGCCGGCCTGAAGTGCAAGGAGCGTCACGGTCTTTCCGGAAGCAAGATAAAGGTTTTCGATGACGCTCGTGCCCGCGACCGTGACCCCGTTTCCCGACGAGAAGACCGCGCCGAGTGCGGACGCTCCCGTCGCTCCCCCGACAGACGTGTCGGAAAGGAGCAGCGTGCCGCCGGAAACGAAGATCGATCCGGCCCTGCCCGCCGTCGCATTGCCGCCGGTCACCGTGCAATGATATAACTCCGCGCTGCCGCCGGTGATGTAAAGCGCCGAGGCGCCGTCAGTGCCCTTCGCCGTGCCGCCGGTAAAGGTGACGCCGTAGGCCTTGAACGTGCCCTTGGTCATGTAAAGGATGGCGCCGTTTCCTTTCGCTCCGCTGTTCGGATTCACAGTCCGCTTGCTGCCGTCCACCTTCACGTTGTAAAGCGTCAGGGAGTTCTCCGCCATGCCGCCCACCATGAACATGCCGCCGTTGTCGTTTAAGGTCAGCTGGCCGATGGTCAGCGTTCCGGTGCCCTTGCAGTCAGTAAACGTCAGCTTTCTCGGGCTTCCGGAAGAAGCGTTCACGTTCGAGACCCGCCGCGGCCGGTTCGTCTGCACGACCGTATGCCCGTTCAGGCAGATCCGTACGTTCGCGCCTTCCGCCGGAGAATAGTTTTCACTTAAGGACACGTCTGAAGTCAGATAGTAATAACTGTCCGCCCCGGCGGTTCCTGCAGGCAATGTCGTCGCAAAGTCAGCGCTGGCCTCTGCATTCCACGGGATCCATTCCACTTCGGTATGCGCATGCGCCATTGCATTCGCGCATTCGCAATGCAGGTGTGCGACGACCGGCTCCGGCTTCTCGGTAAGAGACAACGTCCCGGCGGTCCCGTCATAGGTGACTTTCAATTCGGCCGAAACCGGAGTGAACTTGGCGGACTCATCCGTCACGACGCCTTCGGCAAACACGCCGGTCCCGGAAACGAGACCGATCTTCACCGACGCCGCATCGACAAGGCTTTCGAGCGCAATCTTCTTTCCGGTATTCAGAATGAGTTCGTCAACGGTCGTTGCACCCGAAACCGTAAGCACACCGTTCGAAACGTACACGCCGTTTCCGCTTCCGGAGGCCGTGCCGCCGGACACTTTCGTGTTCTGAAGTTTCAGCGTTCCGCCGTCCAGCATGACGGAGCCGCCGTTTCCGGCTGTCTTTCCGCCCTGCACCTCGGAATCGATGAGTTCGGCATTGCCCTTCAGGTAAAGCGCGCCGCCGGACGTAGTCACGGCCGTGCCGTTGTTCTGAACGCCGGTAGTCTCGCCGCCCATGAACAGGACGTTCACCGCCGTCACCCGGCCGGCCGCCCAGAGCACGCCGCCGCTCTTCGCGATCTTGTGCGTGCCGCCGTTCACGGTCACGTTGTACAGTTCCAAAGTATCCGAAGCGTAACGCTGCCAGAAGATGCCGCCTTCATTGTCATAATTTCTCGCGGTATGCGTGTTCACGATGACACCCTGATCCGCGGTCTTCTCCTTGCAGTTCGTGATGACGTACATCACGTTTTCGGCATTCATCGCGATCGTACGGCCGTTGTTCGTCGCAGTGACCTTATGTCCGTTCAGGCAGAGATATACTGAGGCATCTGCCGTTACTGCGGAGATCTGCACGCTCACGGTCACGTCGGAAACGAGGTAATAATGCTTGCCGTTTTCGTCACCCGCACCGGTCGGCAGGGACGTCGCGCTTTCCCACGGCTCCCAGACCGCTTCTTCACAGGTATGGCCGGGGATTGAAAGTCCGGTACCGCACTTGCAGTGCTTATGCTCCGTTGTCACGTCGTCGCCCGCATCCGGAAGCGGATCCGTAGGTGAGGCCAGGATCATCTGGTGGTCCTTTCCTGCATAACGGACGACGTAGGAAGTGTCGGCCGGCGTAAATGCCGCCGTGTAATCCCGGAAGGCGTCGTTCGCGAAGACGCCTTTCCCGTCCGCCATCCGGATGCCGACGGAGGAAGTCTCCGCATAGTCCTTCAGCGTGACCGCCTTTCCGGAAGCAAGATACAGTTCATTGATCTCGTCTTCGCCGCTTAAGATGACCGTGCCGTCCGAAACGCAGACGCCGTTTCCGAGTCCTGCCGCTGTCCCGGAGATCTTCACGTTCGAAAGCGTCATCGTGCCGCCCCGGAGCGCGATCGCGCCGCCGTTTCCGGCCGAGGAACCGCCGCGGATCTCCGAATCGTACAGGGCCACGGTGCCCTTCACGTTCAATGCGCCGCCGTCCGCTTCCACCTTCGTTCCGTTCGTCTGGACGCCGGTCGTGAGACCGCCGGCAAAGACCGTGTTCCACGCTTTCAGCGTGCCCTCCGAATGCACGAGGCCGCCGATCTTCGCGATCTTATGCGTGCCGCCGTCGAGCGTCACGTTGTAGAGTTCCACGGTATCGGTCGCGTACCGGAGCCAGAAGATGCCGCCGTTGTTGTCGTAAGTGCGCTCGGTGTGCGTGTTTTTGACGATCCCGTGCGACTGGTCGCGTGCTCCGCAGTTCGTGAGCACGTATTTTACGTTGGCCGCATTCAGGGCAAAGGTCCGTCCGTTGTTCGTCGCGGTGATATTATGTCCGTTCAGGCAGAGACAGACCGTGGAGTTTTCGGCCGGATTGATCTGCACCGAGAGTTCCACGTCCTTGGTCAGATAATAATACTTCGTCTTCCCTTCCGTTCCGGCAGGAAGCGAATCCCCCTTCTTCCATGCAGTCCACTCGACCGTGGCATGCGAATGCGCACCTGCCGTGACCGTGCCGGTGCCGCAGATGCAATGCTGATGATCGGACGCGACTGCGTTCGGATCCACAAGATACAGGGCCTTATCCTCTTCGGCGTACTGCACGGTCAGACCGGACTTGGTCGAGGAGAACCGTGCGGAAAGATCGCTCTCGGCGTTCGCAAACGGATCGGAATCATCGTCCATTGCAATGCCGATCTTCGCGTTCTGACCAAGGTTCTGCAGCGTGATCTTCTTACCGGCAGAGATGTAGGCCTCGTCGATCTTCGTATCACCCTCCACGATGAGCTTGCCGCCGGAAAGCAGCAGATTCTTTGCGGAAGGCGCATTGCCGCCCTTGACCGTCGTATTCGAAAGCAGCAGCTCTCCGTTGCTCACGTACACGGCCCCGCCGCTCTTCGACGCCGTTCCTCCGGAAATGTCAGAATGATAGAATTCCGCCCGGCCTCCGGTGACCGCAACGGCACCGCCGCTTCCCTTTGCGGCGGTACCGCCGATGAGCGTCACGTTGAACGCTTTCAGAACGCCGTACGCCTGCACGCAGATGCAGCCGCCGCTGTTTGAAGTATTGTAATTCGAAGCGTCCAGATAGACGTTATAGAGTTCAATGACGTTCAGCTTCTCGTTGTTCGCGCCGGTCCAGAGCATCGCGCCCTGTCCGTTGTAGCTGTTGGTGTTCGAACGGTATAACTTGCCGTGGGACTTGTCCTTCTTCCCGCAGTTTGAGAGCACGTATTTCGTCGCCGTCTTATAGGTCGCGCCGAACGTCACGATCCGGGGATTCACGACGTTCCCGGTCTTCGGGTTCGGACTGACCGCGCTCTGTTCAATGTTGTGTCCGTTCAGGCAGAGATAGACGGTCGCGCCTTCCTTCGGTGCAAAACCGCTGGTCAGCTTCACGTTTTTCTTCAGGTAATAATACCCGGATTCCTTCGGCAGCGTGTTCGTCTTCGACCAGGGCTGCCAGACTGCGTTCGCATGGGCGTGTCCGTCGTCCGTGACCGTGCCAGTGCCGCATTGGCAATGCACGTGCGGGTTGATCTCGACGAGCTGCAGCGCCGCACCGCCGGCGGACACGACTTTCAGCGTCGGATCGTCCGAAACGAACAGACCTTCCGCACCGGCCTGATAATTCGACGTGAAGACGCCCGCGCCGTTCCCCATTTTGATCCCGATCTTCGATTTTCCGGAAAGGCCCTGCAGCCGGACTTTCGTTTCGTCTTCAAGATACAGGCCGTTATTCTTCCCGGTAATCGTCACTTCGCCGCCGATCGTGATTTCCGGCCGCGCGGTGACGTAGCAGCCGCCGTCGATCGTGCCGCCCGTGATCGAGACGGTTCCGTTCTTTCCGATGATGTCGAGCACGTCGTCCTCTTCGCGTTTCGAAGCGACACCGCCGCTCATCTTTCCGCCGGTCATGACGAAATTCGCCTTGTCATTGATCCGGACCGCACTGCCGTACGTCGCAGCGCCGCCGATGATCTCGCCGCCTCTGAACTCAAACGTCGTGTTCGCGTTCATGCAGACTGCGGCGCCGACGTTTTCCGTCAGGACCTTCGAGGCATCCAATTTGCCGCTGTACATCTTGAACGTGCCGTACCGGCCCCAGACCACGGCGCCCTGCGTCGTTTCATTGTGCCCCTTGGTATAGGCGTTCGAAATGCAGCCGGTGTCTTTGCAGTCGCAGAGCGTGAAGGCGCATCCCGGATAGAACATGGCCACGGTCCGCTTGCCGGTGCCGGTGACCTTGAATCCGTTCAGGCACAGCACCACGTGCTGATTCTCTTCGATCGCGGCCTGCGCGGTGACTTTCACGTCGTTCAGCAGGAAGTAGTGTCCTTCCGTCGTCGGCAGATGCTTTTCATCGTTCCAGCCCCACCACTCGACGTCCTTGCCGCATTCCGGACAGGTATGATGCTCCTGCAGTTTCATGGGTTCCTTCGGACGCGAATAGACGAACACGTATGCCGGAGATCCGTCGAAGTCCGGAACGACGATGACTCTGGAGCCCTCGTTCAATACGTCTTCTTTCGCCGATTCCCCGACGGTGATCGCGCGGTCCGAACAGTCGAAGATCTTTACGCCTTCCAGATCCACGACCGCCTTCTCCCCTTCATAATTCGGAGAAGAGTAACAGGTCATGACCCCTTCTTCCACGCTCTCCACGAAGAACATGTTCGCAATGAACTCGCCGACGAGTTCTTCCACGTTCTTCACGCCGATGATCAGGTTCTTCTCATCGAACTCCAGCAGGACGATCCGGTATTCGTCGATCTGGTTCTTCATCGTCGGTTCCACCGTCCGCCGGTTCACCTGCCGGTTTTCGGTCGTCGCGAACAGGAAATGATACATGCCGTCGTCCGGATCCTTCGGTCTGCTGGACAGATAGGCATCCGACTGATGCGCGTAAAGATCCCGGTCCACGTTCCAGTACAGCGTGACGTCCTTGATCGATTTGATTTCTTCCGGAACGCTCTCGGTTTCCGACGGTTCCTCCGAAGAAACGGACTCCGTTTCCGTGACCCCGCTTTCGTCCGGAACGTCCGTCTTCCTGCAGCTGCAGGCGGAAACGAACGAAACGGTCAGAACGAGCAGCGCAAACAGCGCCAGCGCCCGGAGATGATCCATACAAGTCTTTCTGCGATTCACAGCATCTTCCTCCATTTTATGAGGCTTAATATTCCGCCTTCAGTTCTTTCAGCATCTCAACGTACCGGTTCGCAAGTTCCTCGGCGCTTCCCGGCTGCAGCTGCGTCCGGTCCGCTTCATAGCAGCCGTATTCAAATGCCTCCCGGTCCGGAACGTATCCGCCGCTGCAGGTGTCGCCCGGCGTGGCGTCCAGATAGCAGACCGTCATCGTCAGTTTGAACGGTGAATTCTCACGGATGTACTTTCCGTTCGAGTCAAACATTTCATACGCGGAAAACGTGAGTCCGATGTCCGGACCGATCGAAACCGCGTACAGGTGCATGTTGATGTTTTCGGATTTTCCGGCATTGGAAACGATCGCATTGCAATGATAGACGGAATGCAGACCGTCCCGGTAGGAAAGGCCAAGCTTTGCATTGACCTCCCGGCAAAGCTTCATGCCGTCAGACGGTGAGATCTTCCCGGCGCTGAACTGAGAATAGATCTCATTGGCATAGGACTGCAGCTCCTTCTTTTCGTGATTCGATTTTCCGACGTAATTGTAAGTGACAAACTTTAAGAGACCGGTTTCGGCGCTTTCCATGTGCGCCATGCCTTCTTCGACGTAGCCGCCGAGTTTCTCCGCAAAATCCGGGATCTTCATGGACTTTCTTTCGGGATCGATCCATTCCGACTGAATGTTGCTCGTCGGATTCAGACGGCCGGCATCACACTGATAATAGACCACATAAAGATCCGGATGTCTCTCTTCCAGATACTCCACGGTCGCCGTCGGGAATCCGCCCTGGAGGATCGTCGTCGTGGAACTGCCCTGCAAGTGGTTGTGCGAACGCCATCCCATCAGGAGAATGTCTTTTCCATCCTCCCTGTTAAAACGGATGAGCTGAATGGAACGGTCCGGCTCGCCGGTATTCGCGTGTGAAACGAAAGTCGTCCCGGTGCCGGGATTGTAGTTGTCGCCCTGAACGCTCCCGTCGTCCATAATGTAGGCGCGGACGTAGGTCAAGCCTTCCGCCATGCCCTCTCCGATCTCGATCGTCGCTTCCTTCCGGTCTTCCATTGCGAGCTTCGCGACTTCCACGAGCGTTTTCGTGAACTTGGCGCGGTAGACGTGGTTTTCCGCGCAGCTGTCGCCGTCCGCACCGAGCGCGACCGCCTGATGGTTGTGGGTGTTCGGCATGTGGATGTGGTCTTCCGGAATACCGTACAGTTTGGATACCTCTGTCTTCGCCGCCGTGTAGACGCTTAAGTTGGCCGTGCCGGAAATGTCGAGACTGTAGTCGAGGAACGTCTCGCCGGCCGCGTCGGTGATCGCGACGCAGTTCAGATATATCTTATTGAAGTACCCCGTCGAATAGCGCTTCACGCCGTAGTTCGACATGATGACGGAGCCGTCCGGCATGCAAGCCTTCCGGCCGAAGCCGACCGTGAATTTCCCGTCAATGCCGTTGTCCGACTCGCTTTCCGACGGAGTTTCCGTCGCGGAAGCGATTTCCGTCGTGCCGGCGCTTTCTTCTCCGGTCGAAGGAACCGGTTCGGTTTCCTTGCAGGCCGGCAATGCAACGAGCGATAAGGCGACAAGTAATGCCGCCGTGCTTTTCCAGACTGGTTTCAATGCTTTCATAAGCAATTCTCCCTTGCAGGTTCTTTGACTCCTTATGAAATAATAATAGCATAATTCTTGACAAAAACTCGCTGAATCAAGTACAATATTGGCAAGATTTAGCATCATCACCCGGGAGGCGCCGAATGATCCGTCACGAACAGGACAACAGTCAGAGCGGTTATTTCTTCAGAAGCAGGATCCGGAGCAACGAGATCCTTCCGTTTTCCTGCAACTCGCACTTTCACAGCTGCTTCGAACTGCTGAAGGTCATTGAAGGAGACTTCCTTCTGACCGTCAACGGAAAGACCGAAAAAATGAGTCAGGGTGACCTCGCTCTCATCTTCCCCTTTTCCGTGCATTCCTTTGAATTCGACCTGGAAAAACCGTTCCGTTTCTGGATCGTCACCTTTACCGGGAATTTCGTCAATTCCTTCTTACGGATCACCGAACGGAGGATCGGAACGAGGATCCCGTTCAAACCGGGGGGACCGATCGCGGACTTTGCCGAAAAGGTCCTCTTCTCCGAAGCGCGGGAAAAAGCCGAAGATCTGCTGCTCACCAAAAGCGCGCTCTACGCCGTTTGCTCCGCCTATCTTGAAACCGTGCCGCTGACTCCGAAAACCGCGCCGGAACAGATGTCGCTCGCGGAAAAAGTGATCGACTACGTCAGCGTTCACTATGCGGAAAACATTTCGCTCGGCTCGATCGCGAGGGCATTGGGCTACAGTTACTCCTACCTCTCGCACGGATTCGGCAGGATGTTCAGCCTCTCCTTTTCCTCTTACCTGAATCTGTACCGCATCGACCGTGCGGAATACCTGCTCCTGAACACGAACCTTTCCGTCACGGAAATTGCGGAAAAAACCGGGTTTTCGAGCATCCGGAACTTTAACTACGTATTCCGGAACGTGTACGGCACTTCGCCGAGGGAATACCGGAAAGAGCGGGAACTCCTGATCTCTTGATCTGCGGGACAAAATAGAAAAAGAGGCTGCCGACTTTTGTCAACAGCCTCTTTTCTTTTTCCGCTTACGGGGTCAGACGCTTCGGACTCCGGAAGAGGAACATGGCCTCGTTGATGTGGAGACCTGCGAGCAGCATGGTCAGACGGTCGAGACCTAAGCCGAAGCCGCCGTGCGGCGGACAGCCGTATTTGAAGAACTCCAGGTAGAACGCGACGTCGTCTTTCAGACCTTTCTCGTCCGCCTGCGCCTTCAGGATCTCGTAGCGGTGCTCTCTCTGGGCGCCCGTCGTGATCTCCGTGCCTCTCCAAATGAGATCGTAGCCCTGCGGCACGCCGTTTTCATCCCGCATATGGTAAAACGCCCGCTTTTCGGCACTGTAATCCGTCACGAAGAGGAATTCATGGCCGTAATGCGCCTTGACCCAGTCGTAACTCAAGCGCTCCGCATCGGTCGTCAGGTCACCTTTTTCGGACTCCGGCACCGTATAGCCGTAGTCTTTCTCCAACCCTTCGTACAGGTCCTTCAGCGTCACGACCGGGAACGGGGTCTCCGGCACGATGACCGGCAGACCGAACTCGGCCTCGATCTCCTCTCCGTACTTTTCCTTCACGCATTTCAGCATGTCGGTCAGAAGTTCCTCTTCCATCTTCATCACGTCGCGGAACGAGGTGACGTAGCTGAACTCGAGGTCGACGCCGGTAAATTCGGTCGTATGCTTGTTCGTATAGGACTTCTCCGCACGGAACACGGGTCCGGTCTCGAAAATGCGGTCAAATCCGGCCGCCATGGCCATCTGCTTGTAGAACTGAGGGCTCTGCGCGAGGTAGGCAAGACGGTCGAAATACTTGACTTCGAAGACGTCCGCTCCGGACTCCGAAGCAGCGCCGATCAGCTTCGGCGTATGGATCTCAATGAAGTTCCGTTCAATGAGAAACGCTCTCATGGCGCGCATCATTTCCGTCTGCACCTTGAAGAGGAGCTGGTTCCGGTCGGTTCTTAAGTCGATCCATCTGAAATCCATCCGGGAATCGATGTCCGACTTCGGCACGGCAGGCTTCTTTTTCGTCGCCGGGATCTCTTCCCGCTGGATCGGCAGCGCCGCCGCGACGGATTCGATCTTCACGGACGACGGGATCATCTCCAGTCCGTTCAGTTTCACGTATTCCGATTCGGTCACGACGCCGGTCACCGAGATCACGGAATCTCCGGTCAGGACTTCGCATTCCGCTGCGATTTCCGGAAGTTTTTCCTTCTCGATCGTGATCTGGAGTTTTCCGGTGATGTCCTTCAGGACGATGAACATCATATAGCTCGAATTCCGGAAATTCTCAACGAATCCCTGCACCAGGATCTCTTCGTTCAGATGATTTCTGACGTCGTTCAAATAGACTCTCTTCATATTCGCTTTCTCCTCATATTCTCGCCGGAAGCCCGTCAGAAAACGGTTCCGGTCAATGATCATCTTACCTCTTCTTAAGCCGCCGCATTCTCATTGAAGCGCTCGCTCGTAGACCTCGCGGAACTCGCCGTACCCGGCTTCCTGAAGCTGTTCCTTCTGGAATTTCTTGTTTTTCGCCATCTGGACGACGAGCACGTTCTTTCCTGCTTTCCGGAGTTCGGCCGCTTCCTTCAGGGCCTCGATCCGCTTCTCCGCCGAAAGCCCCTTTTCCAGAAGGATCGCCGTCTTCGTCTGCTCACCCGGGATCGTGAAACCGTTCTCGGAAAGGATGACCAGGATCCGTTCGAAGCCGATCGAGAAGCCGCAGGCCGGCGTATTCTTGCCGATAAACCGGCCGACCATCTCGTCGTAGCGTCCGCCGCCGCCGACCGACGAGCCGAATTCCGGCACGCCGATCTCGAAGATCGGTCCCGTGTAATAGCCCATGCCGCGGACCAGCGTCGGGTCGAAGGTCAGATCGAATTCATTGGTCTTCGAGGCATTGACGACGTCGAAGATCTCCGAAAGGTTCCGGACGATCTCCGGATCCGCCTTGTCCCCGAGCGTTTCCTGCAATGCCGACAGCGCTTCCGTTCCGGTCTTTCCCGAAGTCACCCGGAAAAGATCCAGGTATTTTCCGACGCTTTCTTCCGGAATGCCGAGGGAAAGCAGTTCCTTTGCGACGCCTTCCTCACCGATCTTATCCAGTTTGTCGAGGGCAATGAACACCTCGTCGTACAGGTCTTCCGAAACGCCAGAATACGCCGCCATCGCCTTCAAAAGTCTCCGGTCGTTGATCCGGATATCCACTTTCTTAAAGCCAAGCAGGGAAAGGACCGTCGTCGTGGCCAGGATCAGCTCGATCTCCGCGAGGTTCGTGCTCTCGCCGAGGATATCGATGTCGCACTGATAGAACTGACGGAAGCGGCCTTTCTGCGGCCGGTCCGCACGCCAGACCGGTCCGATCTGGAGCGCCTTGAACGGCTTCGGCAGTTCCGCCTCGTGATTCGCAAAATACCGGGATAATGGCACGGTCAGGTCATAGCGAAGGCCCGAATCCGCGAGATTGTTCTCGGTCTTCGCATCTTCGATCCGGAGCTTTTCTCCGCGCTTCATGATCTTGAAGATCAGTTTTTCATTCTCGCCGCCCTGCTTGCCGGTCAGGTTTTCGATGGATTCCACCGCAGGCGTCTCCATCTCGGTAAACCCGAACGAACGGTAGGTGTCGCGGATGAGTTTCAGGACGTAATTCCGAAGTTCCATCTCCTTCGGCAGAATGTCCCTCATTCCGTTGACAGGTGTCTTGATCATAATCGTCCCCCATGTAATGATCCGTTACGGGATCAATCCTTTCTCTTTCAGCACTTCCCGGACGAAATCGCCGTCGTTGTAAACGGTCTTCACGCCGTTCTCTTCCTGCCAGTGCTCGTGTCCGAGCCCGAGGATCGTGATGAAATCTCCCGGCAATGCGTGGTCGATCGCGTACCGGATCGCTTCTTTCCGGTTCTTGATCGGAATGAAGTTCCTTCTCCCGGCGCGGTCGAAGCCGACGATTGTGTCCTCCAGGATCTGTTCAAACGTCTCAAAACGGTTGTGGCCGCTCGTCACGATCGCCAGATCGGCGTATCTTCCGGCCGCTTCGCCCATTCCGTACCGCCGGCCCTTGCTCCGGTTTCCGTCGGCGCCGAACACGGCAATGACTCTCTCCGGCCGGAACGCTCTCACTGCCTGCAGGTGGTGGAACGCGCTTTCTCCGTTATGGGCGAAATCCACGCAGACCGTGAATTCCCCGCGGTAGATGAGTTCGTTCCGCCCTTTGATCTGAACGTTTTTCAATCCCTCCCGGATTGCTTCTTCCGGGATCCCGGCCTCGTTCGCGACCGCGACCGCCGCGAGAGCGTTCCATGCATTGTATCCGCCCGGGAAGTTGGAATAAAACCTTCCGTTCAGTTTTCCCGAAACCGTGAATTCGATGCCCGGAGTCTTCGTCTCTTCGTCGTAGACGTCCGTGACGTCCGAAAGACGGTATCCGGCGGAAGCTCCCGTCCCGAAATAAACGGCTTCCCACGTGCCGCCGAGTTTCCGCACGGTCTTCTTCGCGCGGCTCCTCGTTCCGAAAACGAAATCGTCATCGAGGTTCATGAGCCTTACGCGGCATTTCGCCAGAAGATCCGCTTTGCATTGCATGTATTCCTCAAAACTTGCGTGCTCGTTTGGCCCGACGTGATCACCTTCCTGCAGATTCAGCCAGACGCCGATATCAAACGTCAGCGCTTCGACCCGGGATTTCAGCACCGCCTGGCTCGACACCTCGAGCACCGCCGTATCGATGCCTTCGTCGCGGAATTTCGCGAAATAACGCATCAGTTCGTCGTAATTTGGCGTCGTGTTTGTGAGTTCCACGTCCTCGGTCTCGGTACTCAGTCCGTTCGTTCCGATGAGGCCGACCTTCCTCCCCGCACGGCGGAAAATCGCCGTGATCATGTGAGAAGCGGACGTTTTTCCCTTGGATCCGGTCACGCCGATGAGCGTCATACTTTTCTCGGGATGGCCGTACCAAGCCGCAAAAATGTACGCGCCGGCCTTTCTCGTCGATTCGACTTTCACGACGGCCGCATCGCTGCCAGGCAAAAGCACGTCCTTCTCGACCAGAAACGCGCGGACGCCTTTTTCATACAGTCCGGCAAGCACGGACGGATCGTGCGTGTCAAACCGCGCCCCTTCCGTGCAGATGAAGAAGTCGCCGGCCTTGGCAGTCCGGTTGTCGCGGGACAGTCCGGTGATCTCTTCTTCTGTCGAACCGGACTGAAGTTCCGCCGTAATTCCGTCCAATAATTCCTGCAGTTTCATTATATCCTCCGGGCCTGACCCGACCTTTCTCAGTCGAGACCGCTTCCGATGATTTGCTCCGCCACGTAAACGCCGCTCGCCGACGCATGCGATAGCGAATGCGTCACGCCGCTGCCGTCGCCGATGACGTAAAGTCCCGGATACCTCGTCTCGAGATTCCGGTCCACGGCCACTTCCATGTTGTAAAACTTGACTTCCACGCCGTACAGAAGCGTGTCGTCGTTCGCCGTTCCGGGCGCGATCTTGTCAAGGGCGTAGATCATTTCAATGACGCCGTCCAGGATCCGCTTCGGCAACACGAGCGACAGATCGCCCGGCGTTGCGGAAAGCGTCGGCCGTACCGCACCCTCCTCGATCCGCTTTTCGGTGCTTCTCCGTCCGCGTTCGAGATCGCCGAACCGCTGCACGATGACGCCGCCGCCGAGCATGTTCGAAAGACGGGCAATGGATTCGCCGTAGCCGTTGCTGTCCTTGAAAGGCAGGGAGAAATGCTTCGCGACAAGAAGCGCGAAATTCGTATTCTCCGTCTTCTTTGCGGGATCCTCGAAGGAATGACCGTTCACGGTAATGATCCCGTTCGTGTTTTCATTGACGACGATGCCGTGCGGATTCATGCAAAACGTGCGCACGTTGTCCTCGAATTTCTCCGTCCGGTAAACGATCTTGCTTTCGTAAAGTTCGTCGGTGATGTGGCTGAAGATCTCGGCCGGGATCTCGACGCGAACGCCGATGTCCACCCGGTTCGAGCGGGTCTCAATGCCGAGTTTCCCGCAAAGTCCCTCCAGCCAGGAACTGCCGCTCCGGCCGACCGAAACGATGCACTTCTTCGCGGAATAAACCTCGCCGCCGGACACGATCTCGTACCCGCCGTCCCTGACCGCAAGATCCTCGACCGGAGAATCGAAGTAAAAGTCCACGCGGTCCTTCAGTTTCTCGTAAAGATTCCGCAAGACTCTGTAATTGATGTCGGTGCCGAGATGCCGGACCGAAGCCGAAAGCAGCGTCAGCTTGTTTTGCATGCAGATCTTCTTCAGATGCGAGCCCGCGGTCGAATACATCTTCGTACCGGCGCCGCCGTTTTCCACGTTGATCCGGTCCACGTAATTCATCAGTTCCAGCGCCTTTTCCCGCCCGATGTACTCGTGGAGAGAGCCGCCGAAATCATTGGTGATGTTGTACTTGCCGTCGGAAAACGCGCCCGCGCCGCCGAAGCCGTTCATGATCGAACAGACTTTGCAGTTGATGCAGGACTTGACGTTCTTCCCGTCGATCGGACATTTCCTGTCTTCCAGTTTGTGGCCGGTCTCAAAAACCGCCACCTTCAGTTCGGATTTTTCGGCGAGTTCGTAGGCAGAAAAAATGCCGCCCGGACCGGCGCCGATGATGATCACGTCGTATTGCTTCATAACAAACCTCAAAGCATAATAATACTTATGTATAATACCACGGAAGTCGGATTTTTACAACATCGTTTTTCGCCCTGTTTCACTTGCATTCCGGGGAAAAATGATTTATAATTTTTACATAGAATGAACCGAAAACGAATGGGGTTTCTCATGAATACGGAACAAAGAATCAACTCGGAAAGCGAAAACGTTTTTGCCGGCATCGTCGGCGCCTTTCTTCTGTCCCTGGTCGGCGGCCTTGCCTTCTTCCTGCTGTATACCATCGGCATCATCTCTTCCATCTCCGGTCTTATCGGAGTCATTCTGGCGATCAAGGGATACCAATGGTTCGCCAAGAAGGAAAGCATCAAGGGGATCATCATTGCCTCGGTCATTGCCTTGCTGGTGCTTGTGCTGGCCTGGTACCTCTGTCTCGGGAAAGACATCTACGACGCTTACCAGACCTGGTACAAGAACGGTGAAATCGACTTTACGCTGACTTATCCGGAAAGCCTGCGGGCCGTACCCGTGTTCATGCAGGAACCTGAGATCGCAAGGGAGTACATCAAGGATCTGATTCTCTGCCTGGTCTTTGCGCTCATCGGTTCGATCGGAACGATCATCACTTCGATCATCAACATCAAGCGGCGGAATGCACTCTTAAGCGGCGAGGCCGCGGAACCCGCTGCGACGGAACCTGCAGAAATCTCTCAGGAATCGGCCCTTCCGATCCGGTCCGCCCACACGGATGAAAAAGTGCGCGAATATCTGAAAACCAGCGTATTCGGACACGAGGTGGTGTTCCGGAAGGTCGCGAAAAAGAAGGACGAACTGCTGATCGACGGTATGGTCTATGCGGAGCATGAACTGAAAAAGATCGAGTTCCCCTACGAAATGCACGTCTTCTTTGACGGACACGTTTTCGAAGCCGGTTACGGGAACGGACTCGGCAGTTACATCAGCGTCGATCACACCGTGATGTGCAAGAAATTCCGCTGGTAACCCCCGCATTGATTAAATAAACAGAGCCGCCCGCTATAGCGAACGGCTCCTTTTTTTGTTTATACACCTTTTCCGGTCTTTACGCTTTTTTAATGCGTCCCTTCAGTTTCCCCTCTTCCACGTCCATGTAGATCACGTCTCCCCGGTCCGCTTCTCCGCCGAGGATGATCTTCGCCGCCTCGGTCTCGACGTTCTTCTGCAGGAACCGCTTCAAAGGACGCGCGCCGTAGGTCGGATCATAGCCTTTGTCAATGACGAATTGCATCGCTTCGTCGCTGAGTTCGATCGAGATTTCTTTTTCGGCAAGCCGTTTATTCACGTCGCGAAGCATGAGTTTCACGATGCCGGAGATGTTCTCCTTCGTCAGCGGTTTGAAGAGGATGATCTCATCCAGCCGGTTTAAGAATTCCGGACGGAAATGATTCCTGAGGTCATTCATGACCATCTTTTCCGCGTTTTCCGAAATATGTCCCTCGGCGTCGATCCCGTTCAGCAGGAATTCCGAGCCGATGTTCGACGTCATGATAAGGATCGTGTTCTTGAAATCCACGGTCCGGCCCTGCGAATCCGTGATCCGTCCGTCGTCCAGCACCTGCAGAAGGATGTTGAACACGTCCGGATGCGCCTTTTCGATCTCGTCGAACAGGACCACGGAATAGGGTTTCCGCCGGACGGCTTCCGTCAGCTGTCCGCCTTCGTCGTAACCCACGTATCCCGGAGGCGCCCCGATGAGTCTCGAGACGGAGAACTTCTCCATGTATTCGCTCATGTCGATCCGGACCA
>JAEEIV010000082.1 GCA_016281555.1 Lachnospiraceae bacterium
ACGCCGAATCCGAGCGTGAGCAGCATGACGGGAATGACCTTTTCCGGAGGCGCGTCTTCCGGGAAAAACAGGGAAAGAAGCGTTCCGAGAAGAACGATGACCGGCACGAAAACGATGCCGCCCATGGTCGGCGTCCCCTGCTTTTTGTAATGCGTCTCATTGCCCTCTTTCCGGATCTCCTGCCCGAATTTCAGCTTCTTCAGTACGGGAATGACGGCCGGCGTCAGGACCGCGCTCAGGGCAAACCCGGCAAACAGCGCCAATAAATGCAACACCTTCATAGATTCAGCTCCGTCGGAATGAATAGTTTTTCCGGGCGGGCATACCGCCCGAACCTAAAATGATATTATATACCAAACAGCGGCGCTCTTCAAGTCCCGGGCGGCGCTTTTTACCTCCGGTTTGCAAGAACCCTGCAGTGTTACCTGCAGGGCCCCGCAAATCTTTTGGAGAAGAAATGAGTTCGTGATCAGTTGTGGTCGTCCTTGCCTTCGTCGAACAGCCAGTCGATCGATTGATCCGGATCGTCGACGAAGCTCACGCCGCCCTGGGCGTCGGACATGCCCTTGTAGTCCCCGAGTTTGCTCCAGTCGTACGTGTAGGCGTCGTCTGCAGCCATCTTGTAAACGTTAAAGTAAACGAACAGTCGGTCAAAGATCTTCGCCGCCATGTCCTGTGCGGGAAGGGAACTCGACTGGTCTTCCACGTCCGGCACGTCGATCTCGACGTATAGGAGGAACTTCGCATCGTGCAGCGGAGCGCCGCCGATGAACGAAACGACGTAATCCCCGGTTCCGCGGGGCAGTTTTTCCGAAGCGCCGGTCTTTCCGCCGAAATCGTATTCCTGACGGAGAAGATACCCGTTCGCGGTGCCGTTCGTCACGACGTATCGGAACGCTTCCCGCATGTACTCCGCCGTGGACTCCGAAACGGTGCGCCGGACCAGGACGGGCTCAACTTCCTTCACGATGTTCCCTGCGCTGTCCTCGATCCTCGTCACGACGTGCGGCTGATAATAGTAGCCGCCGTTGATGATCGACGCGTAGGCGCTTGCCAGCTGCAGCATCGTCACGTTAAAGCCCTGTCCGAAGGCGTTCGTCGCAAGTTCGATCTCTCCGAGCCTGTCTTCCGGATAAATCAGAGCGGAAGTGTTCGCTTCTCCGGGCAGATCGACGTTCGTTTTCTGACCGAGATTGAACAGCTCCTGATATTTCGAAAACGCTTCGCTTCCGATCTTCTCGACCATTCTGACGAAGCAGACGTTGCAGGAGCGGCCGAAGGCCTCGATGGGCTTCAAGTCGCCGCAGAACGTGTTCATGTGGCAATGGATCGTATACTTCCCGACCTGGATCGCACCGTCGCAATAATAGGAATCGTCCGGCTTGATGATCCCGGTCTCGATGCCAGTCGCAAGCGTCAGCGCCTTCGCCGTCGATCCGGGTTCATACGTTCCGGAAACGCAGTGATTGATCTGCACCTGCTGCAGCAGCGCGGTCAGCTGTTCTTCATGCGTCATGCCCTCCAGCACGCTTTTCCGGCCTTTGAACGCTTCCTGAAGGAGGTAGAGTTCCTCCGGATTCTCAAGTTCCTCCTCCGTATACAGCGCGGAAAGATTCGAGGGATCGTTCAGATCGAAGTCCGTGTCGCTCGCCATGGCAATGATCTCGCCGTTCCTGGGATCGATCACCATGGCATTGACTCTCTTTCCGCCCCACTCCGCCATGTAGTTCGCGATCTCCTCCTGAAGGATCTTCGCGACTTTCGCGTCGAGGGAGGTAATGATCGTCTGTCCGTCGAGCCGGTCCGTGACTTCCCGCGTTTTATTGCCGTTTTCGTCAATGTAAATGAATTCTTTTCCGTTCGTGCCGCGGAGGATGTCGTTGTACTGCAGTTCCAGTCCGATGAGTCCCGTGGTCGCGTCCTTCGTCGTGTAGCCGATCACTTTCGACAGCGTCGAATTCAACGGATACGTCCGGCGGTATTCTTCCTCAAACCAGACGCCTTCCACCTTCGCGGTGATCTTATTCCCGTCTTTTCCGGCGTTGGCATTGTGCTCTTTCTTCTCTTCCTGAAAGGCGGCGACGAGTTCGTTGTACTTCGCCATCTCTTCTTCCGTATGCACGTTATCCTTCTCGAAGCGAAGGTACGCGAGGTGCTCGTTTTCCGGGTCGGAAAGCACCCGGACCAGGTCCTCCTTCGAAAGAGAAAACGCTTCGGCAATGATCTCCGCGGTCTTTTCGATCGTTCCCGGCGCATTCTTTTCCGTCGCCTGCGCGACCGAAGGATCCAGGATCAGTCTCGAGACCTTGACGTTGTCGGCGAGGCGGGTGCCGTTCGCATCGAGAATGATGCCGGGCTTTGCAAGAATGGTCTTTCCCGTGCCGGTCGCCTGCGCGAGCGCCTTATGATGGTATTCGTCCCGGTTCGAGATCACCATGCCGATCGCGAACGCGAGCAGAATAATAAGAAAAAGACTGACGACGATCATTGCGACGGCCAGTCTTTTTCCGCTGGAAAACCTCTTTTTATTCATTTGGGATCTCCCCGGCCTTCGAAACGTATTCCGCAGCGTGCCGGCTGTATCGGACGATCTGCTGCTTTTCGGGGGACTGCATGCCCTGGGAAACCGCGAAGTCATACACCTCGTCGTAATCCACCCGGGCCTCGATCTCGTCCCTGATCTTCGCGTTCGAAAGGTTCAGTTCCTGAACGTTCTTCTTCAGCGTTTCCACGGAGTTCTTCAGCGTCTCGTTTCTGGAAACGGAAAGAATATACAGCCCCGCGACGGCCAGCATGGCGATCAGGCAGAACGTGATGACGAACACCTGCGCAACGCTCATGCCCGTTTTCACCCGCTTCATCGCCTTGACCCGCTCCTCGACGCGGTCACCGACGGATTTCACATATTCTCTTTTGGCCTCGCGGATGCGCTCCGGATCGACTCTCGGCGCTTCCGTGCCGTGCTGATATCCGTACGTGTTCGTTCTTGCCGGGTAGTAGGCCATCTTCCTCACCTCTTATCATACCCGCCGTTCGAAGACCCTGAGACGGGCGCTCGACGACCGGGGATTCTGTTCCAGTTCTTCCGGAGACGCCGTAAGTGACTTCTCCGCTTTTCCGTAGGGGACCTTTCCGCAGACGCACACCGGAAGATCCGGCGGGCAGGTGCAGGGGTGTTCCCAGTTCCTGAAGGCGTTTTTCACGATCCGGTCTTCCAGCGAATGGAAGGTGATGATGACGAGCTTGCCGCCGTCGTTCAGCCGGTCGCGCATCTTCTCCAGCGTTTCTTTCAGAACGTCAAGCTCTCCGTTCACTTCGATCCGGATCGCCTGGAAGGTCTGTTTGGCGGGATGTCCGCCCTTCGCTCTGATCTTCGCCGGGATCGCGCCTTTTATGATTTCCGAGAGTTCTGCCGTCGTCCGGATGGGCGAGGCGCTCCGTTTCATGACAATGTGCTTGGCAATGTTCTTCGCAAAGCCGTCTTCTCCGTAGTCCCGGATGATCCGGTACAGTTCTTCTTCGCTGTATCCGTTCACCACGTCGTAGGCGCTCTTTTCTTCCCTCCGGTCCATCCGCATGTCGAGCGGAGCATCGAACCTGTAGGAGAATCCGCGCTCCGGATCGTCGAACTGGTGGGAGGAAACCCCCAGATCCAGAAGGATCCCGTCGACTTTTCCGATCCCGAGTCCGTCGAGCACGCGGTCAAAGTTTCCGTAATTCTCACGGACGACCGTGACTCTGTCCCGGAAGGGTTCCAGCCGCTTCGTCGCTGCTTCCACGGCTTCTTCGTCCCTGTCGACCGCGATCAGTCTTCCGTTCTCACCGAGCCGCCCTGCGATCTCAAAAGAGTGTCCTCCGCCGCCCGCCGTGCCGTCGAGATAAACGCCGTCGGGCCGGATGTTCAGGGCGTCCACCGCCTCATGAAGCAGTACCGATACGTGGGAAAAATCCATTTCTGAACTCCTCTTGCCCTTACAGGTCAATGCCGTTCAGATTATAGGAAATGTCACTCATGTCGAGGTGCTCGTTGTAATCATTCCAGGTATCCGTATCCCAGATTTCAATGAGGCGGTACGCACCGACGAGCGTCACGTCTTTCGTGAGGTTCGCGTGCTTTCTTAAATCCGCCGGGATCAGGATCCTGCCCTGCCTGTCCACCTCGGGTTCGACGCTGTTTCCGAAGATGAGACGGTTGATCTTCCGGGCCGCTTCACTCGAAATGAGCGGCAGGCCGTTCAGTTTCTCCGTCAGGGCTTCCCATTCGCTCTTCGGATAGATCGAAAGGCAGTGATCCATGTTTTTGGTGATGACGAAACCGTCACCCAGCTCCTTACGGAACCGGGCGGGAATTATGAGACGCCCTTTGGAATCCAGCGAATGTGAATACGTGCCGGTCAGCATCTCGTCACCACCTTTCTCCATGAATCTCTCCCACAATGTTTCACTTAGAACCACTTTTTCGGGAGGCTGTCTCTATAATACCCCTGAATCACGAAAAATGCAAGCACTTTTTTCCATATTTTATAAGATTTTTTGACGAAGTGGTAGGTTGTGGTGGATTTTGTCATCAAGGGGCAGGTCAGGTCCGATCCGGTCACCTCGTTTTCACAATTTCGATGTTGTAATCTTTTTCCATATATGGTATAATGCTACCGATTATAGGGCTATATATTCGGTTTCCGCCTTTTTGCGGGATCACGAAGGCCGTTTCAGGAGAAATCATATGAAACTCGGGATCGTCGGACTTCCGAACGTCGGGAAAAGCACATTGTTCAATTCTCTGACCCGCGCGGGCGCGGAAGCGGCCAATTATCCCTTCTGCACCATCGACCCGAACGTGGGCGTCGTGGCCGTTCCGGACGGACGCCTGCAGCTGCTTGCGGATCTGTACCATTCGGAGAAGATCACGCCTGCCGTGATCGAGTTCGTGGACATTGCGGGGCTCGTGAAGGGCGCTTCGAAGGGCGAAGGCCTCGGAAACCAGTTTCTGGCGAACATCCGGGAAGTGGATGCCATCCTGCACGTGGTCCGCTGCTTCGACGATCCGAACGTGATCCACGTGGACGGTTCGGTGGATCCCATCCGCGACATCGAGACGATACAGTTCGAACTGATCTTCGCGGATCTCGAGGTCATTGAAAAGCGGATCCAGAAAGTCGGAAAAGCCGCATTGGCCGGAAACTCGAACCGGAAGGAATACGAGACGCTGCTCTCCCTCCGCACGCTTCTCGAAGGCGGAACGCCGGCGAGCGCCTACGCGCCCGAGAACGCAGAAGACGCGGCATTCGTTTCTTCGCTGAATCTTTTGACGGGGAAGCCGGTGATCTTCGCCGCGAACGTGTCCGAGGACGATCTGCAGGACGACGGGGCCTCGAATCCCTACGTTAAGGCCGTCAGGGAATATGCCGAAAAAACCGGATCGGCCGTCTTCGCCGTATCCGCGAAATTAGAGGAAGAGATCTCCGAACTGGAGGACGACGAAAAAGCGATGTTTCTCGAGGAACTCGGGATCCGCACTTCAGGACTCGACAAACTGATCCAGACGAGCTACGATCTTCTCGGTCTCCTGTCCTATCTGACGGCGGGCGAAAAGGAAACGCGGGCCTGGACCATAAAGAAAGGAACGAAGGCACCGGAAGCCGCAGGGAAGATCCATTCGGATTTCGAGCGCGGTTTCATTAAGGCGGAGGTCGTGAATTACCGGGATCTTCTGGATCTCGGCTCTTATGCCGCGGCGAAGGAGAAAGGCCTCGTCCGCATGGAAGGAAAGGACTACGTCATGCAGGACGGCGACGTCGTGCTCTTCCGCTTTAACGTATGACCGGAAACCGGATCAGAGGAGAATGAAATGACGAAAGAAGAAATACTGAAGGCACTGGAAGATGAGGAATCGGTCACGGTCACGCTGACGCTTCTTGACGACAGCGAGGTCGAATGCGAAGTGGTGACCGTCGTGGAAGCCCTGGGAAACGACTACATTGCCCTGCTTCCGATGGCCGGTCCCGACAAGGATACCGGAAACGTGTATCTTTACAGATTGAAGGAAAGTGAAGGCGGCGCCGACCCGGAACTCATCGACATCGCCGACGACGAAGAATATGAAGCGGCTTCGGACGCTTTTGAAGAATACCTCGACACTCTGGAGTTTGACGAACTCGTCACGGAAGAGGACGAAGGTCGTTGACCGGCTTGGAGGAAAGGTAAGGTGGATCGTATGAAAAAGAGTAATTGGCTGGTATTTGCGTTGCTTCTCGTGCTGGTTTCGGCGCTCTCGCTGACCGTCTTTGCAGACGGCACGCTGACGACCGGGACGGCGACGGAACCGCTGAACGTGAAAAAAGGCACCGTCACCTCGAACGTGTCTGCGTTCGGGCATTCCTTCTCCGGCATGCAGCCCGAGGAGGCGCTGGAGTTCGTCTCCGAGAAATACAACGCCCTGCTGTCTGCGGAGCTTCGCGCGAAGAGTGCGGACGAAGACGCCGAATGGAGCAGCACGCTCGCGGAACTCGGCGTCACGTTCGACGAAGACTCCGTGCGGAAAGGCATTCAGGAGTCCGTGCTGACAGGAAACCTTTTGAAACGGTACAAACTGGCGAAAGACCGCGAGAACGAGCCGTATTCCTTCGGTCTCGGCGCGAAATATAATGAAGAGTACATTCTGGAGACCGTCGGAACCGTCGTTCAGGAATGGAACCGCGATCCCGTGGAATCCACGGTCAAGGTTGTGAACGGCGAGCTGAACGTCGTCGTCGGACAGAACGGTCACGAATACAAATACGAAGACGGCGTGAAGGAGTTCATCGATGCATTGAAAGACGAAACGATCACCGATGAAGGCGTGGACCTGTCTCTCGAATACACCACCGTGGAAGCCCTGCTTTCGCCCGAGCGCGTCGCGGGATTCAGCATCCTCGGTTCCTGCACGACCGCGTATGACCGTCCTTCGACCCAGATCCTCGCCAACCGCGAAAACAATCTGGTGGTCAGCACGAACAATATGTCCGGGCGCATATTTGCTCCGGACGAGATCGTTTCCGCATTGGATCTTTACGGCTCCGTGACGAGCGCCGGCGGCTATCTTCCGGCCGGCACGTACGTCGGCGGAAACGTGATGGACCAGGTCGGCGGCGGCATCTGCCAGACCACTTCCACGATGTATAACGCGGTGCTCATGGCGGAACTGGAAGTCGTCTTCCGAAAGAGCCACTCTTCCGTCATCCTCTACCTCGATCCTTCACAGGACGCGATGGTCTATGCGGCGGGCGGCTCCGACTTCAAGTTCAAGAACACGACCTCGGATTACATCATTATTGACGCTTCCGTGGACAAGGCGAAGCACGAGATCTCCGTATACATCATCGGTCACGAAGACCGTCCCGCAACGCATACCGTGCGTTACGAAAGCGAGATCCTGGAGTACGTCATTCCGCCGTTAAACAACGTCGTGAACGACACCGATCTCGTCGTCGGCTGGTCCGATAAGAAATTCATCGATCCCCCGGATCTCCACGCGCTTCCGGCCGTCAAATCCAGACTCTGGAAGATCACGACGGACAACGGCGTCGAAACGCGTTCCGTCGTCGGCAACCGCACGGACTCCTATAAGGCGATGAACGGAACGCTGTACGTGGCCCCGGACGTTCAGGGAGAGCTGTACCGGAACGGCGTGGTCGCATTGGGCATCAAAACGTATTTCATCAACGACGCACACACCTCCGTGGCCGCCAACCCCACGCTTTGGGAGCCCGAACAGCGTGCGGCTTTCAATACGGAGATGAAAGCGAAAATGGATGAAAAAGGTTACACCTGGCAGGGAGACGGCGACGAGTACATCCGCTACTGCTACTACGAAGGAAAATGGCAATGGCTGACGATCATGCACAACAGCCTCGTGCCCGTCACTCCGGATCCCACCGATGCACCTGATCCCACCGAACCGGGAGGAACGGATGCGCCGTCAGAGGCGCCTTCGACAGATCCTGCCGGCGACAACTCCGGTAATCAGGGCTGAAAGGAATCACTGAACATGAATTGTCAAAAGAGTCCCGTCCCGGCATATACTCGGCGTGACAGGACTCTTTTACAATGATAAAAGAACATACTGGGAGGTATGAGAATGATCATCGGCTTACCGAAGGAAATCAAGAAAAACGAGTATCGCGTGGCCGCCACGCCGAACGCCGTCGCAGCCCTTGTCCGGGCAGGCGCGGAAGTGCTTTTTGAGTCCGACTGCGGAAAAGGCAGCGGGTTCCCGAACGAAGCATATGAAGCCGCCGGCGCGAAGATGGCAGCACGCGAAGACGTATACCGCCGTTCCGACATGATCTACAAGGTCAAGGAAATCGAAGAAGCCGAATACGGTCTTCTCCACGAAGGTCAGACGGTCTTTACCTATCTTCATACGAACGCGCATCCGCACGAAGCTGAGGTGCTGATGGAGAAAAACGTGACCGGCATCGCTTACGAAGACATTGACGACGAAAACGGAGGTTTTCCGGCGCTGGCGCCCATGAGCGTTCTGGCCGGCAAAGGCGGATTTCTGGCTGCTCTCTATTTTTCACAGTCCGTGCACGGCGGAAACGGCCTGCTCTTGAACCGCATCGCCGGCGTCCGTACTCCGGAAGTCACGATCATCGGCTGCGGGAATTCCGGCCTCGGCGCGGCGGAACTTGCATCTTCTTTCGGAAACAAGGTCACGATCCTGGACGTGAATTTCAAGGCCATGGAAAAAGCGAAGCAGATCCTGCCTCCGAACGTGGAGTTTCTGGCTTCCAACCGCGAGAATCTGCTTGCCTGCCTCAAGAGGACGGACGTTCTCATCAACTGCATCCTTTGGAACAAGACGCGGAAGGATCACCTGGTGAACCGGGAAGATCTGAAGCTCATGAAACCGGGTGCGCTCATCGTGGACGTGGCCTGCGACGATCACGGCGCGATCGAGACGAGCGTCAGCACGTCTCATGACGATCCGGTCTATACCGTGGACGGCATCATGCATTACGTCGTGGACAACATCCCCTCCGCGTTTTCGCAGACCGCATCGGAGACCCTTTCCGCCGCAACCCTGCCTTATGCGCTCGCCATGGTGAAGAAAGGCGTCGTCCAGGCGCTTCTCGACGACAAGCACCTGCGCCGCGGCCTTTCGACCTATAAGGGAAAACTGACATTATTAGAAACCGCTGAAAAGAATAACATGCCCTACACGGACGCGTTGGAAGCGCTGAAAGCGTAATCGTCAGCTAAATACAAAAAAGCGCCGTCCGCTGATGCGAACGGCGTTTTTATTTGCTTATATTTCGTTCCGCCGGATCCCCTTAGCCGCGCTTTATTTCATATCCATACAGCAGAGAAAACACGCCCGGATAATACGGGTCCGGGAAGAGACCGCTTCCCTTCCACTTCTCTCCGAAATATTGAAGTTCCGCACAGTAGCGGAGAAACTTTTCCTTCGTTTCTTCCATGCCGCGAGATCTCGATTCCAGATGAAAGAGTTTCGCTTCCGTGTCGATCACGACGCGCCTGCCCTTCTCACGGAGTTTAAAGCAAAGATCCACGTCGTTTAAAGCCACCGCCAGTTGTTCATCCATTCCGCCGACGGCTTCATAGTCCGCTTTTCTGATGAGCAGGCAGGCCCCGGTCACGGCGGAAACCGTCATCGGCGTCACCGCGCGGCACATGTAGCCGGGCTCGTCTTCGCGAAGCCCTTTGAACGGATGGAAGGCAATGCCTCCCTCTCCCGTCACGATGCCGGCATGCTGCACGGTCCGGTCCGGATAGAGAAGCTTTGCCCCGACCGCCCCGACGTCAGGGATCTCGGAAACCGCGACCATATGTTCCAGAAATCCGGGCGTCAGAACGTCGGTGTCATTGTTCAGAAGAAGCAGGTATTCCCCTTTGGCTTCCCCGACCGCGTCGTTATGCAGTTTCGCGTAATTGAACGGGTCGCCCGGCATGGTCAGCACCCGGACGGAAGGATGCTCCTTTTTCAGTGCTTCATAAAGCGCAAAGGTTTCTTCCTCCCGGCTTCCGTTTTCCAGGATCAGCACTTCCAGATTCCGGTAAGTCGCGGTCTCAAAGAGTGCGGTCACGATGCGTTTCAGATCCGAAGCATGGTCCCGGTTTGCAATAAGGACCGAAACGGGCGGTTTATTGACCAATTGCTCACAAAGGACGTACCGGCCTTCCTGCGGGCCTTCCGTCACGGAAAGCGGCAGATCCAGCCGTTTGAAATGCGCATTGACCGCCCGGCAGCCGGCATTCTCGGCATACGTCTTCTTTTCCCGTCCGGACGCCGTCGAATCCGGCGTGCTCCGCCAATGATACAACACCTTCGGGACGTGGAAAAACCGGTCCGTTCTTTCGGAAAGCCGGAGCAAAAGATCGTGGTCCTGCGCGCCGTCATAGGCGGGACTGAGACCGCCGGCTTCCGTAAACAAACTCCTCCGCACCGCCGTGAAATGGCAGACGTACTGACTGACCGATAGCAGTACGGGATCAAAGTCCGGCTTGAAATTCGGATCGTAATACAAAGAAGAATCGTCCGTCACCTTGTCTTCGTCGGAATAGAGGACGTCCGCGTCCGGATGCAGGGCATACGCCTCGCTGAACGCTTTCAGCGCCCCGGGCGACAGCAGGTCGTCGTGATCCAGAAAACACAGGAAGACCCCCTTTGCCGAAGACGCAGCCTCGTTCGTATTTCGGGCAATTCCGCCGTTTTCGGAAAGCGGAAGGACTTTGACCCGCCGATCGCGTTCCGACAGCGATTTCAGGGCTTTTTCGAGCTCCTCGTCGTCTGTGGAGGCGTTGGCGAGGATCAGTTCGTACTCCGGAAAGGTCTGACGGAACACGCTGTCGGCCAATTCGTTCAACACCCGGACCGGCGTACGGTAAACGGGTACCACGATACTGAACAGGGGATGCTCCGGATCGGAAGCCGGAACGGAAGGACTCTCTCCGTTCTCTTCCTGCCGAAGGAACCACTCATGATAGGCTTTTGCCTCCGTATGAAGCAGTTTGTTCTTCACTTTTCCCGCAAAGGCAAGCGGACCGTTCAGACGCTTCTTCAAGGCGCGGAGGCTCTGACGCTTTTTCAGTGCCGGAAGCGACACCGGGATCTCGCGTCTTTCTTTCACGGCGCCGTTTTCTTCCTCCGTCACGACGAGGACCGCTTTCTCCCGTCCCTCATAAGAGAATTCCATGAAGAACGCGGCGTCCTCCCGGTAGGGATCCGATAAATACTCAGTGGAAATATCCGGACGCCTCCTGAGCAGGACCGTCGCGACCGGTAGTTCCCGGCCGTTGACCCGAACGGCATAGGAAAGCCGGGCATTCCCGGTTTCGGGAACCGCCCAGCCTGTCAGGGAGAGTTTTCCGCCGTCAAAACGATAGCCGTCCAGATAACACTTCATGAACACTCACTCCGAAGATCATTCCTTCAACTCGTATTGTCCGAGGTGTACCGTCATGGCCGGATTCGAGACCGGATCCGGTGCCGAAAGCAGTTCCCGGTGGGCCTCCGCGATCGAACGCGCGGTCTTCTTATGCCGGACCACAGGGGAAAGTTTGTCGTTTTTCCACGGGAGCCGGATCACGACGGTATGCTCGTACACCGACGGCATCCCCGCTTCTTCCGCACGAAGCGATAATTCCAGTCCCGAAAGAGGCCCGCCGGAAAACGGCAGTCCGCCGAGTTTCTCAATGCAGTCCTTCCGGATCATGAATCCGTCTTCCGAAACCGAAGCCGTTCTCCTCGAATCCATGATCTTTCCGTTCAGGACCGCGGAATCCCTGAATTCGTTCCGCATGACGTAATCGGCGCCGTACTTCGGATTCCGCACCGAGCCCGCATAGGCGATCCGGTTTTCCGAATCCACGATCCGTGCCCCGGCCAGTGCAAACGGTCCCCGTTCCAGTCTGGCAATGAGATTGTACGGGAACGGTTTCATTTCCTGCCGCAGCCGGTCTTCTCCCTCGAAATCGGTCGTCAGGGCGCCGAACGGCTCCAGGACCGCACCCTTTCTCGTAAAGAAAAGATACTCTCCCTTCGCTTCACTGAGCGCCTCGATCCCTTCGATGAAATCGAGATCCGCCGGGGCGGAATTCTCAAGGAAGGACCGCTTCGTCCGCTCCGCATCCTCTTCGCTTCCGTCGCCGAGCAGGACCACCGTGACTTTGGACGGCGTCTCCGGCACTTCAAAGAAAGTTTCATAGTGTCCGAAGAACGGGGCAATGAACGCCTCCGCCCGGACGCCGGTCCGCTCATAATGCAGGTTCACTGCCCTGCGGCCCGCCACGTAGCAGTACATCTTGCTTCTCGGGTCTTCCGCAGTCGAATTCGGATGCGTCCGCCAATGATACACTGCCTTCGGCAGGTGTCTCACCCGGCCGATTTCGGTGCAGCGCAGGATGTAGTCGTGATCCTGCGAACCGTTGCAGGTCGGATCAAACGATCCCACGAGGTCCGCGATCTCCTTCTTCACCGCAAACAGGTGGCAGATATAATTGTTCGACTCCAAAAACGTCAGGTCGAAATCCGGCTTCATGGACGGATGGAAATACCGGCGAAGATCCATGGAGACCTTGTCCTCGTCCGTATAGATCACGGACGCTTCCGGATCTTCGTTCATAAGCCGGACCATTTCGAACAATGCTTCCGGAGAAAGCAGGTCGTCGTGATCCATGAGGACTACCCAGTCGCCGGTCACGAGGGACAACGCCTCGTTCGTGTTTCCGGAAATGCCTTTGTTTTCCGTCAGGATCTTGTATACGATCCTGGGATCCTTTTCTTTTAGTTCCTTCAGCGTTTCGGCAACTTCGGTCTCCGGATAGGAGCCGTCCGCGATGCAGAGTTCGAAATTTGCATACGTCTGATCCAATACGGACTGCACCATCTCCAGAAGAAACTTCTTCGGTGTCCGGAACGCAGGAACGACGAGGGAAAGCTTCGGCTGATAGTTGAATACTGTCTCCCGCTGCTTCTTCAGTTCTTCTTCCGAGGGCATCCGCTTCTCCCGGTAACCCTTGTAGTGATACTCTTTTCTCTTGAAATCCGTTCCCGCCTGGCGAAGAAACGTCCCGAGGCCTTCGTAGCCGACGGTCGGGAATACGGCTGCGCCCTGCTTCAGATAATCCCGGGCAATGCCGAACGGCCGGTACTTCCATTGCAACGTGTAGCCGGACGGGGAAAACCGGTTTTTTTTCCGGTGTTTTCCGTCCGAAACGACAAGCTCGTATACCTTGTCTTCCCGTCCTTCGAAACTGATCTTGAACCCGCACTCCGGCCGGCTTTCGTCCCCCAGGATCTCCCGGCTCGCATCGAGCCGCCGGATCTTCTTCATCGTGAACGGAAGCTTTTTGTGACCGGGTCCGTACAGAACGAACGTCAGGTCCGCCGTCAGCGTGCTGATTGCCCAGCCGCTAAGAGCGACCGTGGTTCCTTCCACCGCCGCAGCATCCGCATATAGAATCAATCTGGAACGGTCTGCCATATTTTTCTTACGCGTCCTTCAAAAATGCTTTGTATGCTTTGTATGCTTCGAAAATATCGGACTTCGAGCAAGTTTCCCACGGCGCGTGCATGGACAGCACCGGTACGCCGGAATCGATGACTTCCATTCCGTATTTCGCGGAAATGAAAGCGATCGTTCCGACGCCGCCCTCGTCGACTTTTCCGAGTTCCGCAGTCTGGTAACGGACGCCGTTGTCGTCCATGATCTTTCGCATCGCGGCCATGTATTCCGCATTGGCGTCGTTGGAGCCCGATTTTCCGCGGGAGCCCGTGAATTTATTGAAGCAGATGCCTCTGCCGAAATAGGCGCTGTTTCGCGGCGGGCAAAGGGTTTCAAAGGAGCTGCTGAACAACGGATCGAACGCCGCGGATACGTCGGACGAGAGCATTCTCGATCCGGACAGGGCGCGGCGAACGGCGAGGTTCGAGTCATTGCCCATCGCTGCCAGGATCTCGGCCACGGCGTTTTCAAAGAACATGGACTGCGCTCCCGTCGCGCCGACCGAACCGATCTCTTCCTTGTCGGTCAGAAGGCAGACGGAAGTTCTCCGGGATTCCTTCAAATCAAACAGGGCTGCGGCGGACGTGTAGGCGCAGACACGGTCGTCCTGACCGTATCCTAAGATCATGCTGCGGTCGAGACCCGCGTCGCGCGCTTCCCCCGCGGGAACGAGTTCGAGTTCCGCCGAAAGGAAATCCTCTTCTTCCACGTCGTAACGGTCCTTGAAGAATTTCAGGATCTGGGCTTTCGTGGCTTCCTTTTCGACGCCCGGAAGCGGTCTCGACCCGACGAGAACGTCCAGTTTTTCTCCTTCGAACGACTCCGAAAGCGGCTTGTTTTCCGACTTGTGTGCAAGATGCGGAAGCAGATCGGAAATGAAAAGGACCTGATCGTCATCGCCGTCGCCGATCGCGACGTCCATGACCGTTCCGTCTTTTTTCACGATGACGCCGTACAAGGCAAGCGGCAACGCAAGCCACTGGTATTTCCGGATCCCGCCGTAATAATGCGTGTCGAAATAGGCGAACTCCGTCTTGAAATACGGATCCTGATACAACGGCGCCTGCTTGACGTCGATCCGCGGGGAGTCAATGTGCGCGCCGAGGATGTTCATGCCTTTCTCTAACGGCTCCGTTCCGATCTGGAACAGGGCGATCGTCTTTTTCATGCCGACCGCGTAGATCCTGTCGCCCGGCTTCACGGTTTCGCCGTTTTTCACGATCTCCTTCAGGTCCCGGTATCCTGCGGCTTCCGCCATCAGTACCAGGTTCTCCACGCATCTGCGCTCTGTCTTTGAAACGGTAAGAAACGCCTTATAGCTGTCCATCAGACGCTCGATGGCGTATTCATCATCCGAAGTGTAGTCCAGCCACGCCTTTTTCGATTCCATTGTCAGATCCTCCTCGTTGCTTCCTTAAGCCATTCTTTCTCCTCGCCCTCGAGATACGGCGAGATCTCGTTATAAACGACCTCATGATAGAGATTCAGTTTGTCTTTTTCCTCTCCGGTCAGCTGTTCCGGAAGGACGGCACTAAGATCTATCGGACAATAGGTGATCGGCTCGAACGTCAGGAATTCCCCGTATTCGCTGCTGCCGTTTTCAACGCAGAGCAATTCGTTCTCGGTCCGGATGCCGAATTTCCCTTCCAGGTAAATGCCGGGTTCATCCGTCGTCACCATGCCGGGCTCCAGGACCGCCGCATCGCTTCTCTCCGGAACGATCTTGTAGCGGAAGCCGTTCGGTGCTTCGTGTACGGAAAGCAGGTAGCCGACGCCGTGACCTGTCCCGTGTTTGTAGTCCAGACCTCTCTCCCAGAAAGGCTTTCGGACGAACGCATCGAAATTCAGGCCGGAGCAGCCCTTCATGAAGCGGAGCCAGAGCAGGGAAAGGTGTCCCTTCAGGACAAGGGTGAACATCTCCTTTTCTTCGTCCGTAAGCGGTCCGAGCGCCACGGTCCTCGTGATGTCCGTCGTGCCTTCCATATAATGTCCTCCCGAATCCACGAGGAGGAAACTCTCCGGGGCAAGCGCCTTGTCGGTTGCTTTCGTCGCCTCGTAATGCACGATCGCGCCGTGTTCTTTATAGCCCGCAATGGTCTCAAAGGACACGTCCAGAAATCCGCGCATATTTTCCCGGAACTCCTTCAGTTTCCTCGAAACGCTGAGTTCCGTCAGTTCTTCCGTTCCGACGTTTTTCTTCAGCCAGTACAGCCAGCGGCACATGGCGACGCCGTCCTTCACGTGGGCGTTCCTGATGTTTCTGATCTCGGTCTCGTTCTTCACGGCCTTCATCCGGACCGTCGGGTTCTCCCGGTCAATGATCTCATTGCCCTTCGAGAACAGGCGGTACAGCCAGTCGTTGACGGCTCCTGAAGAAAGCAGTACTTTCTTGTTCCGGATCTTGCCCGCCATTTCGTAAATGCTTTCGTACGCCGCGGTAGAAACGCCGACTTCGGCAAGTGCCCGGCGGACTTCGTCCGTCAGCGCCTCATTCTGGATATAGAGCACGCCGCCCCGCGCCGTAAGCAGCAGGCTCGAAAGCACGACCGGGCAATGACTGACGTCGTTTCCGCGCAGGTTCAGCAACCAGGCAATGTCGGTCAGCGAGGTCAGCACGAATACGTCCGCCTGCAGTTTTTCCATTTCTTTCCGGACCCTTGCGATCTTCGAAGAAGCGGATTCCCCGGAGAAGCGTTCGGGCAGGACCCATGCCTTTTCCTTCGAGATTCCCGGACGGTCTTCCCAGATCAGTCCGACGAGGTCTTCCGAAGAATCAACGGAGCCGAACCGCTTCGCCGCGGCCTTTTCGATCTTCCGTCCCGCCAAAGCGCTGACGACGCGGCCGTCAAACCCGACCGTTCCGCCTTCCGGAAGGAGCGACTCGATTTTTTCATAGATCGTCGGTACGCCGGGTTCTCCCATGCGGTACAGCGTGAAGCCGCTTCCCTTCAGTTCTTCTTCCGCCTGAAGGAAATACCGGCCGTCCGTATAGAGTCCCGCCTCGTCTGCCGCCACGAAAGCGGTGCCGGCGGAGCCAGTGAATCCGGTCAGGAATTCCCGGCATTTGAAGTATTCCCCCACGTATTCAGACCCGTGGAAATCGTCCGTCGGAACGATGTAAACGTCGATCCCCCTGTCCGCCATTTTCTCACGCAGTGCTTCCAGAATCGTCATGCTCGCTCTCCTCCTTCCAGAGTTCCGGCCGGATCTTTTGAAACCACGCCCGGACGTCCCGCTCCTTCCCGTTGTGGGAAGGAATATAGAATTGTTTCTCCTTGACCTCGTCCGGAAGGTATTGCTGCCGGACGTAATGATTTTCAAAATCGTGTGCGTAAAGATAGCCCTGCCCGTGTCCCAGGGAAGCAGATCCCGGATAATGGGCGTCTTTCAGATGATTCGGCAAGGTCTCCACCTTCGTCTCGTTCACGGCCCGGTTCGCGGCGTAGATCGCTTCCACGACGGAATTCGACTTCGGGCTCGTCGCGACCGTGATCGCCGCGTGCGCCAGAATGATCTGGGCTTCCGGCATGCCGACCTTTTCCGCCGCGGACGCCGCCGCTTCCGCGACGAGGAGCGCCTCCGGATTCGCCAGTCCGACGTCTTCCGATGCGCAGATCATGATGCGGCGCGCCACGAATTTCACGTCTTCTCCCGCCTGCAGCATCCGTGCGAGATAATAGACCGCGGCGTCGGGATCCGAACCGCGCATGCTTTTGATGAACGCGGAGATCGTATCGTAATGCTGGTCGCCGTCCTTGTCATAGCGGAGCACCCGCTTCTGAATGCACTCCTTCGCGACCTCAGTGTCAATCAAGATCTTTCCGTCCGGCCCTCTGTCCGTCGTGAGCACCCCGAGCTCGACGGCGTTCAGTGCGGTCCGCGCATCCCCGTCGGAAACGGAGGCAATGTAAGACGCCGCCTCGTCCGTGATCTCGGCATTGTAGGCGCCCATGCCCTTTTCCCTGTCATTGACCGCCCGGTAGACGAGTTCCTTGATCTCCTCTGCGGAAAGGGGCTTCAACTCAAAGACGAGCGAGCGGGAAATCAGCGCGGCATTGACCTCGAAATAAGGATTTTCCGTGGTCGCGCCGATGAGCGTCACGGTCCCGTCTTCCACGAACGGCAGAAGGTAGTCCTGCTGGGATTTGTTGAACCTGTGGATCTCGTCGATGAAGAGGATCGTCTTCTTCCCCATCGTCCGCCGGAGGTTCGACGCCTTTTCCACGGCTTCTTCCATGTCCTTCTTGCCCGACGTCGTCGCGTTCATCTGCACGAACTCCGCCTTCGTCGTATGGGCAATGACCTTCGCGATCGTGGTCTTTCCGGTGCCCGGAGGGCCGTAAAGGATCACCGACCCGAGCTTGTCCGCCCGGATCGCCCGGTATAAGAGCCGGTCCTTCCCCAGAATATGCTTTTGCCCCACGATCTCGTCCAGCGTTTCCGGGCGCAATCTTGAGGCAAGGGGAGACTCTTTTTTCGAAGAAGTCTCCCCCATGAAATCAAACAGATCCATCACTTTCCCTCTAAGAAGGACACCATGCTTTCCATCGCCTCGTCTTCGTCCGGTCCTTCGGTCTCCACCGTGACCTCGTCGCCGAGCGCGATGCCCATGGCCATCATTCCCATAAGACTCTTTGCATTCATTCGCCGAATGCCGTCCGTCAGGTGGATCTCCGCCTGATAATGACCTGCGGTCTGTACGGTCAGAGCCACTCCTCTCGCATCCAGACCTTCACCGATCGCCACCTGAACCGTTTTCTTTTTCATTACACTTCTTCCTCTTTTGTAAGCCGGGAACGGAACGTTCCCTGATGTTTCCGATCCGTTTATGACAGCCCCTCCGCGATCTCGTGCAGTTTCCGGAGCCGGTGGTTCACGCCGCTTTTTCCGACCGGCGGATCCATCATTTCCCCAAGTTCCTGCAAAGTCACGTCGGGATATTCTTTTCGAAGCAATGCCGCCTCCCTGAGATTCTCAGGAAGGTTGTCAAGCCCGACGGTCTTTTCGATCTTTTCGATGTCCTGCGCCCGTAAGACGCCTGCATTCGCGGCCTTTCTTAAATTCGCCGTTTCGAAATTGACCCGCCGGTTCACGCTGTTTTTCACGTCCTTCACGACCCGCGCGTTTTCAAACGCGAGAAGTGCCTTGTTCGCACCGATCTGAAGGAGAAATTCGGAGATCTGATCCCCGTCTTTTAAATATACCACATAACGCCCGTTCCGTTCAACCGTTTTTCCCCGGATCTCCAGGGAGGAAAGGGTGCGCGAAACGAGGTCCGCCGTTTCTTTCCTCGAGAAGGTGAACTCGAGATCGTTGCTCTTCAAAGGGTCCGAAAACGAGCCGCGCTCCAGAAAGGCACCGCGAAGAAACGCCCTGCGGCAGCACTCCTTCTGAAGAAACGAATCGTCAGGCGCCGCGTTCCCCTCTTCCATGAGAAACGCAAAGAGTTCCGCGCGAAGGCAATGCTCTTCTTCCGGCCAAAAAGCGCCGATCTCATTTTTCACGTCCTGTGTAAACGACATTTCAGAACTCCCCGAGATAGAGCACTTCGGGCTCCAGCGTGACGCCCGAATTCTCCCGTACCTTCCGGATGACGAGACGGATGAGCCCGTCCACGTCCGCTGCCGTCGCGTGTCCGCGGTTGATGATGAAGCCCGCATGCTTTTCCGAGACTTCCGCGTCGCCGACCCGGACGCCCTTCAGCCCGGCTTCTTCAATGAGTTTTCCTGCGAAATATCCTTCCGGCCGCTTGAACGTGCTGCCGGCCGACGGAAACTCCAACGGCTGCTTTTCTCTCCGTCGCCCGTTCAGTTCTTCCGTCAGAGCGCGGATCGCTCCGGGATCGCCGGGTGTCAGCTGAAACTCCGCCGAAAGCACTGTCCCGTGGTTTTCCTGCAATACGGAATGACGGTACGACAGTTCCAGCTCGTCTTTCGTGAAGACGCGGACGGTTCCGTCCGGCAGCAATATTTCCGCCGAAACGACAGACCCGGACAGATCCGAGCCGTAGGCGCCCGCATTCATGACGAGTCCGCCGCCGACGGTCCCCGGAATGCCGGAAGCGAATTCCATTCCGGTAAGGCCCGCAGTGAGTGCCGCCTTCGCGACGTCAAAGAGCAATGCCCCTCCTTCCGCCGTTATGACGGTCCCGGAAACCGAAACCTCCTTCACGTGCTCCCGAAGAGAAAGTACGACGCCGCCGAATCCGTGATCACTGACCAGGAGATTGCTCCCCCGTCCGAGCACGAAAAACGGCTCCCGCTTTTCCTTCAGAAACCGCACGGTCTGAAGAAACGCCTCTTTTCCTTCCGGAGTCACAAAGGCGCGGCAGGGTCCGCCGATCCGGAACGTGGTATGCCCGGACAGCGGTTCGTTCCGCTTCACGTTTTCTTTCCCGAGGAGTTTTTCCAACTCAGAAAATAACGTCATCTTCTTCATCCCTTCGACTCATGTTCCGCTGCACTCTGCGGTACAGTTCGTCCGCCGCATTGTACCCCATCCTCTTCTGACGGTGATTGACGGCGGCGCACTCCACGATGACCGCGAGGTTCCGCCCGGGCCGGACCGGCAGGTGGTGGCAGGGGATCTCATTGCCGAGAAACTCCATGTACTGCTCTTCCTGACCGATGCGGTCGTAGATCGCTTCTTTCCGCCAGTCTTCCAGCTGAATGACGAGGCTGATGGACTGGGTGTTCTTCACGGCGCCGACGCCGAACAGCATCCTGACGTCAATGATGCCGATGCCCCGGAGCTCAATGAGATGCCGCGTCACTTCCGGCGCGCTTCCGACCAGCGTATCTTCCGAAACGCGGCGGATCTCCACGACGTCGTCCGCAACGAGCCGGTGTCCTCTCTTAATGAGTTCGATCGCGGCCTCCGACTTGCCGATGCCGGATTCTCCCGTGATCAGCACGCCTTCACCGTACACGTCCATCAGAACGCCGTGGATCGAGATCATCGGCGCAAGCTGTACGTGGAGCCAGCGGATGATCTCCGATTCGAGGTAGGCGGTCGGCCGGTCCGACATGAGGATCGGAACGTTCTTTTTCGTCGCGGCCACGATGAGCGGGTCGCTCGGCCGCATCGAGCGCGAGAACAGAAGGCAGGGGATCCCTTTCGAGATGAGTTCCTCGTAGATCCTGAGCCGTTCCGGTTCGTCCTTGCTCTTCAGATAACTGTATTCCACCTTGCCCACGATCTGAATGCGCTCCGGGGCGAAATTCTCCCAGAAGCCGGTCAGCTGAAGCGCGGGACGGTTGATGTCGGACGACGTGACGTAATGCTCCGTCAGATCCAGATCTTCCGTCAGATTTTCAAATCCGAATTTGTCTGCCAGCGAACTTAAGCGCACGCGATGCTGATTGTTTTCGGTCATGACTCTTCCTCTTTTTCTTTCCCGTCGTTTCTTCCGGTCATGCTGTTCAGGATCTCCGTGGTTTTCTGCAATGCGAATTCCGCGTTTTCCCGTACGGTCTCCCGGCTTTTTTTCCGGGACTCCTCCTCTTCGGGATCAGTGAGAAACGTAATGGTGAATTCGGAATTCACCGTATCGTACTCATTCCGGTTTGCGGCCACGAGACGGATGATCCGGTCCGGCTCCGGTTTTCTTTCGGGCACGGTAAAAAGGATCTCTTCGTCTTCCGGTCCGTATCCGTTCACCGCGTCGATGAACCCCTGAAGCAATGCTTCCGCATTCCGAAGGGATGCGAAAAAAGTCTTCGTGCCGCAGATCACGGGACGGTTCCGTTCGTCGCGGAAAAACCGAAGGAAGCCCTGCCGGAATCCTCCGAGAAGAAATATGCCGGCATTTTCCGTTGCCCCGGCCGCCGCCGTTTCCGAGATGAACTGCAAGGAAAGCTCTTTGTTCCGCTGAAGACACTTCACAAAAGAAGTGAGATCTCCGACGTCTTCCTTCAGGGCTTTCAGCACGGAAGGCTCCTCCCTAAGAAACGGGGAAATGATGGGCTTCAGCGCCTTCTCGCCTTTCCGGTCGAACTCCATGTAGAACACGTGTCCCGGAACGATATAGGTCTCCAGAAGGAACAACCCGCTTTTCGGAATCCGGTCACTGCTCATTGCTCTCCTCCGCCTCTTTCAAAAGTTCCGAAGCAAAACGGCGCTCCTTTTCGGAAAGAGCCGCGCCCGGAAGGAGATCCGGACGGTACTTCACCGTTTCCCGTATGGACATCTCCCGCTGCCATTTTTCGACGTTCAGATGATGGCCGGAAAGCAGGACTTCCGGAACTCTCAGACCCATGAATTCCTCCGGACGGGTGTACTGCGGATACTCGAGCAATCCGTCGTGAAACGTCTCGATCTCCGCGCTTCCCGCCGCCAGTACGCCGGGAACGTGCCTCGAGATCGCGTCGATCATGACCATGGCCGGCAATTCCCCGCCCGTCAGCACGTAATCGCCGATCGAATAACGGTCCGTGACGATGAGATCCAGGACCCGTTCGTCAATGCCCTCGTAGTGCCCCGCGAGAAAAATAAGATCCTCTTCCTTTGAAAGTTCCTCCGCCGCCTTCTGATCGAAAACGCGACCCTTCGGTGTCAGATAGATCACCCTGGGCTTTTTCCCGATCCGGCGGGTCAGCTCCTCAAAACAGTCGTAAACAGGCCCCGGCTGGATCAGCATCCCGGCGCCCCCTCCGTAAGGATAATCATCCACGTGATGATGCTTATCCTTCGCATATTCCCGATAATTCACCGCTTCCACGCTGATCGCGCCGCTCTCAATGCCCCGCTTCAGAATGCTGGAGCCTGCGACGGCGTCAATGAGTTCCGGAAACAGCGTCATTACGTAAAAGTTCATAGACCGTTTTCCCGTCAGAGATCTTCCATGCCCGGAAGAAGAAATACCGTCATCACGCCGGTCTCAACGTCCACGTTCCGGACGAACGCGTCGACTTTCGGAAGCAGGAGTTCCTTTCCGTCTTCCTTCCGGATGGAGAACACGTCGTTCGCGCCGGTCTTCAGAACGTCTTCGACGACGCCGACCTTTCTCCCGTCTTCCGTGAACACCTGCAGTCCGTACAGGTCCGCCGTGAAATACTCGCCTTCCTTCGGCGGAGTGGAATGGCTCCGGTGGACGTACAATTCCGCCCTCCGCAGCGTTTCCGCGTCGTTTCTGGAGTCGATGCCGGAAAGTTTCAGGATCACGCGGTCTTTCTGGTACTTGACCGACTCGATCTTCCGGACTTCCGCCCCGCCGGATTCCTCCGGCGTCTTTCCGCCCCGTTCCACGACAAGTTCCCCGTACCGTTCAAATCTCGTCACGTCGTCCGTCGTGGGAAACACCTTGATCTCCCCGCGGATCCCGTGCGGTTCCGTCACGACACCGGTCCGTAAGTATTCCACCATTTCGTTCTGCCCGACCTTTCGAAAAGGACCGTTTTCCTCCAAGGGATCCCGTCCCTTTCAAAAACGCTTTTAGGGAATGGCTCGCCATCCCCTAACTCTTTCGCTCACTCAATGTCGACGATGACATGCACGCCGTTCTTAATGGCGACCGCTTTGACGACGGAACGGATCGCATTGGCCACGCGGCCCTGCTTTCCGATGACTTTTCCGATGTCTTCCTTGGCTACCGAAAGCGTGATGAGCGTTCCTTTCTCATTGACCTCTTCCGTCACCTTCACCTGGTCCGGAGAGTCCACCAATGCCTTGGCAATGGTTTCAACCAATTCTTTCATTGGGCACCTCCAGATAGATCGTTACTTCTCGATCCCGGCCTGCTTCAGAAGCTTGCCTACGGTCTCCGTGGGCTGTGCGCCGCTCTGCAGCCACTTCTTTGCAGCGTCGGCATCGATCTTCACGGTCGACGGCTCGGTGTTCGGATCGTACAGGCCGATCTCTTCGATGAATCTGCCGTCACGCGGAGATCTGGAATCCGCCACGACCACGCGGTAATACGGAGCCTTCTTCTTGCCCATTCTCTTCAGTCTCATTTTAACTGCCATTTTCTTTTCCTCCGGAAAATTATTTTTTCTTTTTTTATCGCCAAAGGCCTTGCCTTTTTGCAACCTCACTTCAGAACGGGAACCGCATGTTCCGGTGTCCCTTCTTTCCCATCATCCCGGTCATCTGCTTCATCATCTTCCGGGATTCCTCAAACTGCTTGACCATCCGGTGGATCTCATCCATCGGGATGCCGGAGCCCCGGGAGATCCGCGCCTTTCTGGACAGGCTCATCGCATCGGGATGTGACCGTTCGTACGGCGTCATTGAAGAGATCATGACCTCGATCTTCTTCAGTTTTTCTTCGGATTCCTCGGTGTTCAGGTTCTTGAGGCCCTTGTTCCCGAGTCCCATGCCGGGCAGCATGCCGAGGATCGCCGAAATCCCGCCCATTTTCTTCATCGTGGCCATCTGCTCGAGGTAGTCGTTGTAATCGAACTGCCCCTTGCGCATCTTCTTTTCCAGGGCTTTCGCATCCTCGACCTTGACTTCGGCTTCGACCTTTTCGATGAGCGACAATACGTCGCCCATGCCGAGCAGTCTCGACGCCATCCGGTCGGGATAAAAGACTTCGACGTCGCCTAACTTTTCCCCGACGCCGGAAAACAGGATCGGCTTTCCGGTCACCGCACGGATGGACAATGCCGCGCCGCCTCTCGTGTCGCCGTCCAGTTTTGTCAGGATCACTCCGGTAATGCCGATCTGCTCTTCGAAACTCGCAGCCACGTTCACGGCGTCCTGGCCGGTCATGGCGTCCACAGTCAGGATCGTCTGATCCACCGGGATCGCTTCCTTGACTTTCGACAGTTCCTCCATCATGGACTCGTCCACGTGGAGACGGCCGGCGGTATCGAGGATCAGGACGTTGAACCTGTTTTCCTTCGCATAAGCGTACGCCGCTTTCGCAATGGCCACGACGTCTGTGCTCTGTTCCACAGAAAAGACCGGCACGCCGACTTTTTCGCCGTTGATCTTCAGCTGTTCGACGGCCGCGGGCCGGTAGACGTCCAGTGCCGCAAGCAGCGGATTCTTACCGTTTTTCTTAAACCGTGCGGCCAGTTTCGCCGCCATCGTCGTTTTACCTGCACCCTGGAGACCGGCCAGCATGAGCACGTCCAGTCCCGGCCTTAGTTCCAGTTCCACGGGATCCGGTCCGAGCAGCTTCACGAGTTCCTCGTGCACGATCTTGATGACCATCTGACCGGGATTCAGTCCGTTCAGGACGTCCTCACCGACCGCACGCTCCTCGACCTGCTTCACGAAGCTTTTCACGACGCGGAAGTTCACGTCCGCTTCCAGAAGCGCCATCTTCACTTCCTTCATCGCCGCCTTTACGTCGGCTTCCGTGATCCGTCCGCCGTTCCGCAAGCCCCGGAAGATATTCTGAAATTTTTCGGATAAGCTTTCAAATGCCATATTCTTCAACCACTGATTTCCAAACGGTTTACTGCAATGCGTTCAGGATCGTCTCCGCCAGTTCCCGCACTTTCGATGTGTTCTCCGACCGCTTTTCCGTATCCTTTACGATCTCCTCCGCAGCCTTCCGGATCACCCTCGACTGCGCTACCATATGCAGTTTCGACTCGTATTCCTCCAGCGCCTGATTGCACCGGCGGATGAGGTCGTGGACGCCCTGCCTCGAAATGCCGTACTCTTCCGCTGCTTCCGAAAGCGACATGTCATTGAAGACGACGTTTTCGTAGATCTCCTTCTGATGCTCGGTCAGGAGATCTCCGTAATAATCGTACAGCAGCGTTTTTTCGTATATTTCTTCCATTTCGTCCCCGTTCTTGATCCTTGCTCATCATAGCAGAGAGGGGACCTCTTGTCAAGTATTTTTTCTTTACACCAAAAAACGTTCAAAAAAACCCTTGACAAATCGGATTTTTTCCTGTATCATTTGTGTCCTACGGACGATTAGCTCAGCTGGTATGAGCATTCGCTTGACGTGCGAAGGGTCACAGGTTCGAGCCCTGTATCGTCCAGAGATCAAGGCCCTCTTCCGTAACCGCGGAAGAGGGCCTTTCTTTTCAGCAGTCAGCGTTCTCGACAGACAGCGTACAATAAGAAAAAGAGGTATGTCATGAAAAAACTCTTGTTGCTCATTGCCGTATTTGCTCTCCTCATTCCCGCCGGTCTCACCGCCTGCAAGCAGCAGCCGGAAACGAAGACCTTCAAGGTAATGCATGAAGAGAAATTCGGCGGCATCTATTTCGACAGCACGATCGATGCGTTCAACGCGCTCGGCTTCTCCTACGGCGACAGCGTCGACATCGAATTCTCGAACGGGACGTCCATGAAGGATCTTCCCTACTACAACGGCTATTACGTCGACATCGGCGATCCGCTCCTCGTCGCATATCCCGGCTATCCCTACATTGAAGCCGCGATCAATTACGGCGACGACCCCTGGATCGGTCTCGGACTCGACGACAGCTGCACGGCGACGATCACGCTGAAGGAAAAAGGGAAATACCTCTCCGTTCAGAACGCCCGGGACATCACCTACTCCGACGAGCAGGGCGACACCGAAGACGCGGTCTTCGGCAATTTCCGTTCCGTGAACGTGGGCAGCCTCAAGCAGGACATCCTCTTCCGCTCGGCCTCTCCCTGCAATAACGAACACAACCGGGCGGCCGTCGTGGACCGTCTCATTTCGGCAGCCGGCATCGGTTTCATCATTGACCTTTCGGACAATGAAGAAGAAATCGGAACCCATATCAACGCATCGGATTTCAATTCTCCGTATTTCCTGTCGCTTTATGAAGCGGGCAAGGTCACCGCGCTCGGCTTGAGCGCGAACTTCAAGAGCGAAAGCTTCGCCGCAAGTCTCGCTGCCGGCCTCACGAAAGCCGCAAAAAACGACGGTCCCTACCTCGTCCACTGTGTGGAAGGCAAGGACCGTACCGGATACGTCATGATGCTTCTGGAAGCGCTTTCCGGCGCCTCGTATCAGGAGATCATTGACGATTACATGGTGACCTACGACAATTACTACGGCATCAACGAGACGAGTGACAAAGAACGCTATGACGTCATCAAGGAAAAGAACATGGACGCCATGATCGCCTACGTGACCGGAATGGCCGCAGATACCGATTTTTCAGAAATCGATCTCACCCCTTACGCCTATCAGAAGCTCATGGAAATGGGCATGGCGAAAGAAGACGTCGATCTGCTTCAATCCAAACTGACCCGGAAAAACTGACCGGCGTCAACGATCGCAGCAGGGATCGGGACGGGCCGTCTTCGGTTCGTCCTTCCCGGGCGCGGTCACGTCGCCGAGACCGGTCGTCTCGGTGAACATCACGTTTCTTCTTACCATCTCCGTGGCATCCGTCGGAATGATGATCTTCGACGCCTTGCCGTCCGCCAGCTTCACGAGCGACTCGTACCGCTTGAGTTCCAGAACTTTGTCGTCCACGCCGGCTTCAAGCAGCGCCCTGAGGCCGTCCGCTTCCGCTTTCTTCGCTAAGAAGACCGCTTTCGCTTCACCTTCCGCCCGCGCGATCCGGGCATCTCTCTCACCTTCCGCTTCCAGGATCATGGCCTGCTTGTCACCCTGAGCTCTCGTAATGACCGCCTGTTTATGTCCTTCCGCTTCCAGCACCGTCTGACGGCGGTCGCGTTCCGCCTTCATTTCCTTCTCCATCGCGTTCTGGATCTCCATCGGAGGATTGATGTTCTTCAATTCCACCCGGGTGACCTTGATGCCCCAGCGGTCCGTCGCTTCGTCGAGGATCGTCGTCAGCTTGCCGTTGATCGTGTCGCGGCTCGTCAGCGTTTCGTCGAGCGACAGCTCGCCGACGATATTACGGAGCGAAGTCGCGGACAGGAAACTTAAAGCCTCCACCGGGTTTTCCGCGCCGTACGCATAAAGCTTCGCGTCGAAAATGTGATAATACACGACCGAGTCGATCTGCATCGTGACGTTGTCCTTCGTGATGACCGGCTGCGGCGGGGTGTCCAGCACCTTTTCCTTCACCGTCATCCGTTTCATGACCTTGTCAATGAACGGCACCTTGTAATGCAGCCCCGCCGTCCAGGTGGCGTGATACTTTCCGAGACGCTCGACGACGTATTCATACGTCTGCGGCACGAGTCTCAGCCCGCCGATCAGAATGATGAGCGCCAGAATGGCAACGGTCAAAATGATATACCACATGTTATCCCTCCTTTGTTCGGAAAAATCCGATTTTCTTTATTCTTTCCTTTACGGTTACGGTACCAGTTCGTCCGGGAACGGTTCGAAATATTCACTGAACGAGAGGTTCAGACGGTCGACGACGTAGCGGTAGATTTCCTGATTCGTCGCCGGACTGTAATGCACGCCGTCGCTGTAAGTGAGCGCGTTCTTGTAGATATACTCTCCGACGGCGAGGTAGATCGCGTAGCAGTCGTTCTGCATCCGGGCATTGAAATCGTTGATCTCGGGATTGACCTGATAGGTCTTCACGATCGTGGTCCCGCGGTAATTGCCGACGGTGCGGCCGACCGACATGAAATAGAACCGGACGTTCGGGTATTCGTTCGTCAGCCGGTTGATGAGGGCAATGTAATCGGAAACCGTGAACGCGGACCAGCCCTTCGTATTGTTCGCGCAGTCATTGACGCCCATCTCGATGATGACGTTCCACGGCTCTCCGTCCGAAACGTAATTCTTCATTTCCGGAACGGCGGTGTCGCGGAACCATTCGAAATACATCGCGCCCTTCGCAATGAACACGTCGAGCGGGGACTGCCCCTGCATGACGCGCTGCAGGCCGACCATCCGGGAATCTCCGATCCAGATCCTGCGATAAGACGAGCGGTCCTCCTCTTCATGATAGGTCGGACGCGGATATGTCTCCTCCGGGACCGTCGGCTCCTCGGTGGGTTCCGGCGGAACGGTCGTCAGTTCCGCTTCTTCCGTGCTTCCGGTCTCCGTCTCCGCGCTGACGTCCGAAACGTCTGAAGACGTCCCCGTTTCTCCCTGCGTTCCTGCCGCAGACCGGTTTTTCCCCGTCATCACGAAGAACAGCAGCGCGACGAAAAAGATCGAGAAAAAGCCGAGCAGTCCGCCCAGTATTCCGATCATCACTTTTTTCCTTTTCCGTTCCTGCCTGACGTTCTTCATTATCTGCCTATGGTCAAAGGACCGGCGACGATACGCCGTCCTCCCGTTTTACCGTTCTTTCCGCGGCTTCTTCCGCGCATTTCAGGATCGCCGCGTCCTTATAAATGTCCGCGAGACGGAACGCCAGATCGCCGGACTGGCGGATCCCGAAGAAATCTCCGGGCCCCCTAAGCCGCAGATCCTCGGACGCGATGAAAAAGCCGTCGTTCGAAGACGCCAGGACCTCGAGCCGTTCCCGTGACGCGTCGGATTTCGTGGTATCGACGAGGATGCAGTAGGACTGGTACTGTCCCCGTCCGACCCGGCCCCGGAGCTGATGGAGTTCCGCGAGTCCGAACCGTTCCGCATTCTCGATCATGATCACCGTCGCGTTCGGCACGTCGATGCCGACTTCAATGACCGTCGTGGAAACGAGCACGCCGATCTCGTTCTTTCCGAACGCTTCCATGATCCTCTCTTTTTCCTCGCCCTTCATCCGCCCGTGCAATGCCTCGACGCGGACGCCGGGAAGGACGTTTCTAAGCGCCTTCGCATAATCGCCGACGTTTTCACCTTCATTGCCCTCAGTCTCCGTCACTTTCGGACAGATCACGTACGCCTGGCGGCCGGCGGCAAGTTCCTTCTTGATGAAGGCGTACGCCTTGCCGCGGTATTCGATATCCACGAGCGCGTTCTTGATGGGCAGCCGGTTCTTCGGAAGTTCGTCAATGATCGAGACGTTCATGTCGCCGTACAGGATCATGCCGAGGGTCCTCGGGATCGGCGTCGCGGACATCACGAGCACGTGCGGCATCCGTCCTTTTTCCGACAGCGCCTTTCTCTGATTCACGCCGAACCGGTGCTGCTCGTCCGTCACGACGAGCGCCAGGTCGGAATAATGCACCTTTTCCTGGATCAGGGCGTTCGTGCCCACGATGATGTCAGTCTGATGGAGGGCGATCTTTTCCTCCGCCGTCCTTCTCTCCCTCGCGGTCATGCTGCCCGTCAGCAGCGTGACGGAAAGATTCAGACCGTACGCCTCGCTCCATTTCCGGAAATTCTCCGCATGCTGCTTCGCAAGCACCTCCGTCGGCGCCATGATCGCGCTCTGGTACCCGTTCAGCGCGGCTTCATACATCAGCAGGAAGGCAATGATCGTTTTCCCGCTGCCGACGTCGCCCTGGACGAGCCGGTTCATGACCGAAGGACCGGACACGTCGTCCCTGAGTTCGCGGAGCACTTTCGCCTGCGCCCCGGTCAATGTAAACGGGAGCGCCTCCACGACTTCGTCGACTTCCTTCCGGTCGCCGAATACGAACGAATTCGGCACTTTTTCGACGTTTTTCTTCAGTTCCTTAATTCGTACCAGGAACCGGTAAAATTCTTCGAAAACCAGCCTTTTTCGCGCAATGAGGAAGGCTTCCTTCGAGGAGGGGAAATGTATCTCCCGGATCGCCTTCCGGATGTCCGTGAGACCGTAGGCCGAAAGCAGCTTTTCCGACAGCGTTTCTTCCGGCAATGCCCCGCCGTCGAGCGCCGCCTTCACGGCCTTGGAAACGACGTTTCCCTTCAGATCGCGGTTCAACGGGTAGACCGGACGGAGCGTGCTTTCCAGCTCACGGTATTCCTCCGCGCGGAAGACCTTCGGCTGAGAAAACCGGCGCGTGATCCCGTTTCCGTTCAGCCGTCCCCTGATCACGTATTCCGATCCGGCCTTCAATGAACCGGAAAGATACGGCATGTTGAACCAGACCGCCTTCACGGTGCCGGAATCATCCCGGAACACGGCTTCCGTGATCTTCATGTTCCGGACGTATCTCGTGACCGGGGACGTAAGAAGCACCCCGGAAAACGCGGCCTCGTCCCGGTAGCGGAGCATCGATGCCGGAACCGGAGGCTCAAAACACTCGTAAGACCGCGGAAAATAGTACAACAGCTCTCGTACCGTCGTCACGCCGGCTTTCCGGAACGCGCTCTCTGCCTTCTCTCCGATGCCCTTGATTGTCCTGATGCCGTCGTCCAGGTTCATATTCACTCCGTCCGCATCTCAAAAAAGGGGCTGTCCGGTCGTTCCGGGCAGCCCTCCGTGTCATTCGATCGAGATCAGATAGTAGTACACGGGCTGTCCGCCGTTCTGTACTTCGATCTCTGCATCCGGGAACGCCTCCCGGATCGTTTCGCCGAGCGCTTCGGCGTCCCCGTCCGGAATGTCTTCGCCGTAATAGAGGCTGACGACTGCGGTTTCGTCCGTCGCCACGCTGCGGACGGCCTGTTCGACGACCGCATTCAGTTCGGGACCGGACGAGAGGATCTCCTTTCCGGAGATCGCCATGTAGTCGCCTCTGTGGATGTCATTGTCCGCAAACTGCGTGTCGCGGACCGCGTACGTGACCTCGATGGTGCGCACTCCGGCCCTCGCTTCTTCCATGACCCGCCGGTTCTCCTGGACGGATTCGCCCGGGTCCATAGACAGAAGCGCCGTAATGCCCTCCATGACCGTAAGCGTCGGGATCACGGTGACCTGACGGTCCTTCGTCATCTTCGCCGCCTGTTCCGCGGCCATGAGGATGTTCACGTTGTTCGGAAGCAGGAACACGTTCTTCGCGTTGACGTGCCGGATCGCGTTCAGGAAATCCTCGGTGCAGGGATTCATCGTCTGGCCGCCGCCGATCACGTGATCCGTGCCGAGTTCCTTCATGATCGCATTCAGGCCTTCGCCCGAGCACACGCTGACGATTCCCAGATCCTTCGCCGTCTCCGGATCGTAGGCCGTCTTTTTCGCTTCTTCCTCTTCCTTCTGTTTCTTCGCCAGGGACTCGGCGTCCTTGAAGAGACGCTCCTCGTGTTCCTCGCGCATGTTGTCGATCTTCAGCCGGCTCAGTTCCCCGTAGGTCAACGCCTTCGTGATCACGACGCCGGGATCGTTCGTATGGACGTGGATCTTCACGACGTCCTCGTCCGACACCAGCACGATCGAATCCCCAAGCGACTCCAGAAACGCCTTAAGTTCCGTTCCTTCCGCGTCAGTCAGCGGTTTTTTCGTCTTAATGATGAACTCGGTGCAATACCCGAACCGGATGTTTGCGGTTTCGATGTCGGAAACGTCGACGCGACGCGATTCCGGAGCCTCCTGTCCGATCACCGGAACTTCCATCAGGACTTCGCTGCCGGAAAACGCGGCATACACCCCATGCAGGAATTCCATCAGGCCTTTTCCGCCGGAATCCACGACGCCGGCCTGTTTCAGCACCGGAAGCATCTCCGGCGTCTTTTCAAGCACCTCGTCCCCGTAACTGATGACTTGTTTCATGAAAAGATCCATGTCGGTTTCCGGGGAAAGCGACTTCGCCTTTTCGGAAATGCCTCTCGCCACGGTTAAGATCGTGCCCTCTTTCGGAGCCATGACGGCTTTGTAGGCCGATTCGACTGCTTTTTCCGTCGCAC
>JAEEIV010000083.1 GCA_016281555.1 Lachnospiraceae bacterium
CATTCAGTCCCTCCGCCACATCAAGATTGGAAAAATAAGGATAAGTTTCCTTTAACCGATGAAGTTCTTCCTGGGAAAGCGATTCCTTATTCGAGCAACTGCAGGCGAGAAGGAGAATTAACCCGATTATATGAAGTAATAGAACTGATTTTTTCATAAAAGTATACCTTTGGCAAAAGAGCTTATGGCTCCTGCCAGATTGATACGACAGCAGATTGACAGCCGGAAGGCACGCAAGTAATCGCATGTTTATAAAGTCCATTGTTTCCCCATTTGGAAATAACCTTAAGAGACCCAAGTGGAGTCGTACTATTTGCGTTCTCGGCAAGAATGGCAGAATGCCTTTGATCCAGTAGTGTATTGGGATAAAACACTTTATCTCCTATTCCCACTCCATAGGAATTAACAACAACATTCGTCAATCCGCTATATGCTAAATCATAACTGCCATCACTCATATAATTTGCCGGGTTCTCTATCCAGTATGGGCATGATGGAGAAGGATAACTCCATGCATAGGCATGACAATTATAAATACAAGTACCACCAGCAATATAATCAACAGCATATGTACCCTGAATTGAAAAATCTCGCCACCAATGGTAGTTCAGTTCGTCATCCGGAGAATGTGTCTCCACTTTTATCGACGCCTGCACTGGTGTCCCGTTTGGTGTATATACTGTAATTGGGGTATCGCGCATCGGTTCATGCGATAAATTATAAAATGTCATTAAATCTAAAACAAAATAAGCACGGCAAAAGTTTAATACATTATCTTGATCCGATGCATAAACCTCTGCAACTGCCTTTCCATATGAGGCTAATGATTCCATAAAAGTGTCGCGGGATATGAACTCGTTAAACGCGCTACAATACTCTGCAAACACAGAAAGCCCTTCCTTATCAAACCCATAAATATACGCATCAATAAAATAAGGATAATCAGCTATGGCATAAATCAATTGGAGATCAGACATCCCATCGAGAACTTCTTGGGAAATTCTCAACATCTCGCTTTTTTCAAGGACGGAATAACTGAACCAGTCTTCCGAGTTCACGTCAATAGGATATCGATAACGTTCAACACCTTCGACAGATTCTCTGCTCCCTGAAGCATAGGAAAAACCTGATAGCACTACACAAATCAAAAGAAGTAATGGAATCGTTATTTTTTGATGACGCATATTTGCTCCTTTTATCCTTGAATTCAAACTTGAATAATTACTTTCCCCCAAGTATCTTTCCCCGCTCTAAAAGATACTCCCTCGTGTTTTTCTCCGGATCTTCGAGCACTTCCCGGAGGAGCTCCATCAGCACTTCGCCCATCTTTTTCCCGGGCATCATACCGAGTCCGATGAGATCCTTTCCGGATACGGCAAGTTCCTTTAACGTCGTGCATTCACCGGCGTCCAGGATATCGCGGATGACCTCCCGGACGGGAGTGAGATCGAGATCGCCGCTCTTCTCGAGGAAAAGGAGAACGTTCTCGTAATTTTCCTTCCCGCAGGCGTTCAAAAAGCGGCGGAGCAGCTTCCGGTCGGTGGACAGGGTGACGCCGCTGAAGCGGATCACGTGCAGGACGGAGTTTTTCGTGTCATTGTCGAATTTGAGATAATTCAGGACGCGCTCGGCGACCGTGTAGGAATGCACGAGGTCCTTGCCGGACTTTCCGAGAAATGCGGTGAGCCGGAGCACGCCTTCGGCGGGCAGTTTTAAGAGCAGGGCGTTGATCTCGTCCTGTTTCGCCGCGTACTCATCGTAGAATAGGTCCAATGCCCCGAATTCCGCGAGTTTCGCCACGTAATCCGGGTGATTGGATTCCAGGGTTTTCATGAGTTCTTCCCGGATCCGCTCGACCGAGATCAATGAAAGCCGGCCCGACAATGCCTTCGCGGCAAAGGCCGTTTTCTCCTCGATCTCGAACCCGAACCGCGCGGAAAAGCGCACGGCGCGGAGGATCCGGAGCGCGTCTTCGGTGAAGCGCTCCATCGGTTCGCCGACTGCACGGATGAGTCCCGCTTTCAGGTCTTCCTGTCCGCCGAAGAGATCCACGAGGCCGGCGCGGTCATTGTACGCCATGGCATTGATCGTGAAGTCGCGGCGCCTCAGGTCTTCTTTGAGATCCGCCGTAAACGTCACTTCCTCGGGATGCCGGCCGTCCAGATACTTGCCGTCCAGCCGGTAGGTCGTGACTTCATAACTCTCGCCGCCCATCCGGACCGTCACTGTGCCGTGTTCAATGCCCGTGTCAATGGTTCGCCGGAAGAGGCTCTTGATCTCTTCCGGCTTCGCATTCGTCGTGAGATCCCAGTCTTTCGGCGTCCGTCCGAGCAGGGAATCGCGCACCGATCCGCCGACGGTATAGGCCTCGAATCCGTGGGATTCCAGGATGGATATGATTTTTTGAACCGTTTCCGGCAATTGAATGGTCATGGTTTACTCCGTGATCACGGAAATGCTGTCGCCGTGTTTCCACGGGATGCCGACGCCTTCGGCGAGCCGGTAGCCCAGCGTGTTCGGATTGCAGATGATCGTGAAGCCGCCCGTATAGTCAAACACGCCGCCGTCGTACGCGAAGGTCGTCAGACTGTCGGGCATCACGATTTCCCTGAGGTTCGAACAGTAGGAAAAGGCGTAATCGGAAATCGTCGTCACCCCTTCCGGGATGTCGAGGTATTGGAGGTGATTGCAGCCGAAGAAGGCCCGGTTTCCGATGACCTTCAGCGGAAGGCCGTCGATCTCGGCCGGGAGCTGGACGATCGCGCCCGTCGCATTGCAGCGGACGAGCGTCAATGCCTCGTTCTCCACTTTGTATGAGAATCCGTTGATCTCGAAGAACGCGCCTTCCGAGCGGTCTTTCGTCTCGGGTTCCGTCTCTTCCTCGGTCGCCTTTTCGGTTTGCTCCGAGGAGGGGTCTTCGTCTTTCTTCGACGGAGAGACCGTCGCCGTCGCTTCTTCCTCAGTCTCCGTCACGGGTCCTATGATGGCCCGCTGGTGACTCTTCATATACTGGTAGATGAGCACGCTCGCGCCGGCGAAAATGACGGAAGCCAGAACGATGAAAAAGATCACGAGCGCCTTCTGTCCGCGGTTTTCCGGTTCCTCGATCGTTTCGGTCCGGACCGTGGCCATGTCGTCGAAATTCTCATCGCGAGGCCGGGCCGGCATGGAGCCGTCCCTCGTCGGCATTCGATTGATTTTCGCGCCGCAGTAATTACAGAACTTGGAGTCCGTAGGTATGGACGCGCCGCACTTTCTGCATCTCATAATTAATACGCTCTGCCCCAGTACACCATTTTCTTCGCAGGCTTGCCGCAGCACACGCAGACGTCGGAGATCTCCTCCTGTGTAAACGGCATGCACCGGCTCGTCGCCGCGAAGTCTTCCTTGATCTTGTCTTCACAGGCCTGATCGCCGCACCACATTGCCTTGATGAAGCCCGGCTTCGTTTCAATGATTTCCTTGAATTCGTCGTAATTTTTCGCCGTATAGGTGTGTGCGTCCCGGTGAGCGCGTGCCCGCTCGAGCATTTCCTTCTGGATCTTCTGAAGGAGCGCCGTCACTTCGGTTTCGACGTCGTCCAATGCGACCTCGATCTTCTCTCTCGTATCTCTCCGGACGAGCACGACCTTCCCGGCTTCGATGTCCTTCGGTCCGAGTTCGACGCGGACCGGAATGCCGCGCATCTCGGCTTCCGCGAACTTGAATCCCGGGCTCTTGTCGGAGTCGTCGAGTTTCGTGCGCGCGACCTTTCCGAGCCGTTCTGCGACTTCCTTCGCCTTCTCCAGAACGCCGTCCTTATGCGCGGCGATCGGGATCACCATGACCTCAGTCGGGGCGATCGCGGGCGGCAGTACGAGCCCGGAATCGTCACCGTGCACCATGATGATCGCGCCGATGAGTCTCGTCGTCACGCCCCAGGACGTCTGATGGCAATACTTCACCTGGTTGTCGCGGTCCGTGAACGTCACGCCAAACGCCTTCGCGAAGCCGTCGCCGAAGTTGTGCGACGTGCCGGACTGCAATGCCTTGCCGTCGTGCATCAGCGCTTCGATCGTATAGGTCGCGATCGCGCCGGCGAACTTTTCCTTGTCGGTCTTCCGGCCCTTCACGACCGGGATCGCGAGCACTTCCTCGCAGAAATCCGCATAGACGTTCAGCATCTGGATCGTGCGCTCTTCCGCTTCCTCTGCGGTCGCGTGCGCGGTATGACCTTCCTGCCAGAGGAACTCGCGGGACCGAAGGAACGGTCTCGTTTCCTTTTCCCAGCGGATGACCGAACACCACTGATTGTACACTCTCGGCAGATCGCGGTAGGAACGGATGTCCCTGCTGTAGAAATCGCAGAACATGGTCTCGGACGTCGGACGGAAACACAGGCGCTCCGGCAGAACGTCGCCGCCGCCCATCGTGACCCAGGCCGCTTCCGCCGCGAAGCCTTCCACGTGATCCGCTTCCTTTTGAAGCAGGGATTCCGGGATCAGCACCGGCATGTACACGTTTTCGACGCCGGTCTCCTTGAACCGCCGGTCCAGCTCGTGCTGGATGTTCTCCCAGATCGCGTATCCGGCGGGCTTAATGACCATGAAGCCCTTCACGGACGAGTAATCCATGAGTTCCGCTTTTTTGACAATGTCCGTATACCACTGGGCGAAATCCTCGTCCCGCGAAGTGATCTGTTCCACCAACTTTTTGTCTGCCATCGTTTTGTCCTCTGTGATTTATGCTAGCCGTCCGGCTTTTTACTGTCTTAATGCGTCCACCTTGTCGAGCCGTTCCCACGGGAGATCGACGTCCGTCCGTCCGAAATGCCCGTAGGCCGCCGTCTGCTTGTAGATCGGACGCCGGAGGTCCAGCATCCTGATGATGCCGGCCGGCCGGAGGTCGAAGTTGTCCAGGATCTTCTTCAGGATCTCGTCGTCCGGGATCACGCCCGTACCGAACGTATCCACGGAAACCGACATCGGATGCGCGACGCCGATCGCATAGGAGATCTGGATCTCGATCCGTTTCGCAAGTCCCGCCGCGACCACGTTCTTCGCGACGTATCTCGCCGCATAGGACGCGGAACGGTCCACTTTCGTCGGATCCTTGCCCGAGAACGCGCCGCCGCCGTGTCTCGCCATGCCGCCGTAGGTGTCGACAATGATCTTCCGTCCCGTCAGGCCGGAATCCCCGTGCGGGCCGCCGATCACGAACCGGCCGGTCGGGTTCACGTAATATTTCGTGCGTTCGTCGACGAGGGAGGCCGGCAGGATCTCGTCAAAGATGTATTTGTGCACGTCCGCCTTGATCTTCTCCAGCGTCACGACCTCGTCGTGCTGCGTCGACAGCACCACGGTGTCGATCCGGACCGGCACGTGATTCTCGTCGTATTCGATCGTGACCTGCGTCTTTCCGTCGGGTCTGAGATACGGCATCGTGCCGTCTTTCCGGACCTCGGCAAGCCTTCTTGCCAGCCGGTGCGCCAGCGCGATCGGATAGGGCATGAACTCCGGCGTTTCATCGGTGGCGTACCCGAACATCAGTCCCTGGTCGCCCGCGCCGATGCGGTCGAGTTCCGCATCGCTCATCTCGTTTTCCTTCACTTCAAGCGCATTGTCCACGCCGAGCGCAATGTCCTTCGACTGCTCGTCGATCGCGGTCAGCACCGCGCAGGTATCGCCGTCGAAGCCGAACTTCGCCCGGTTGTAGCCGATTTCATTGACGGTATCGCGGACGATCTTCTGAATGTCGACGTACGCCGACGTCGTGATCTCGCCCATCACGAGCACGAGCCCCGTCGTGCAGCTCACCTCGCACGCCACGCGGCTCATCGGATCCGCCTGAAGCAATGCGTCCAGCACCGCATCGGAGATCTGATCGCAAACCTTATCCGGATGTCCTTCCGTCACGGACTCCGAAGTAAACAAATAGTGTCTTCCCATGATTCTCCTTGTATGTTGTCCTTACGCCGTCAGGTTCATTCGCCCGGCGTATTCGGATACTCTTTCTTTTCCAGGTTCGCGAACTTCGTGAGTTCACTGAGCCACTTCAGTTTCACGGTCCCGATCGGGCCGTTACGCTGTTTCGCGACGATGACTTCCGCGATGTCCGGGAATTCCGTGTCCTTCTTGTACACGACTTCACGGTACAGGAACATGATGACGTCCGCGTCCTGTTCGATGGCGCCCGATTCCCGAAGGTCGGACATCATCGGACGGTGGTCGGTCCGCGATTCGGAAGCACGCGAGAGCTGCGACAGTACGACGACCGGAACGTTCATTTCCCGGGCCAACGCCTTCAAGCCTCGCGACAGTGCGCTGACTTCCTGCTGGCGGCTCTCCGCTCTCATGCCGGGATCCGTGCCCATAAGCTGCAGGTAGTCGATGATGATCGCGTCCAGTTTGCCGTGCTCCAGCTGATATTTCTTGCAGCGCGTCCGGAGTTCGGAAAGCGTGATCGCCGGCGTCGAATCAATGATGAGTTTGGTGTCGGCGATCTCCGAAGAGGCCTGGATGAGGTCGTCCCATTCGCGGCCCGTAAGCTGTCCGCTCCGGAGCTTCTGGCTGTCCACGTGCGACTGCATTGACATGAGCCGCTTCGCGAGCTGCACGTCCGGCATTTCGAGTTCGAACACCGCGACCGTATAGTCTTTCTTCAGCGTAAAGTACTGGGCAATGTTCAGCGCGAACGCGGTCTTGCCCATCGAAGGACGGCCGGCAATGATGATGAGTTCTGCCGGGTGGAAGCCGAGCAGCATCTCGTCGAGGTACTTGAAGCCGGTCTCCAGGCCGGTGATGCCGCCTTCGTTCTTTCCGGCCTCTTCCACTTCGCCGATGGCCTGGACCACGACGTCGCGGATCGGCTGCGCCATCGTGTCTTTCCGCTTCTCCAGAAGATCGAACACCCGCTTTTCCGTTTTTTCAAGCAGGTCCGTCGTGCTTTCCTTCCCGAGATAATAGCTTTCCGTCAGCTCCTCGGTGGTTTTGATCATCCGGCGGAGCAATGACTTTTCCTGAACGATCTCCGCGTACGACTTGACGCTCGCCGCCGTGAAAACAGAGTTTAACAGGTTTTTCAATGCGTCGAGACTGTACACCTCGGGCGCGACGTCCTTCGCGCGGAGCGCATTCTGCAGCGTGACGATGTCCGTCGCCTTTCCAGCCCGGTACAGTTCCGTCAGCGCATCGAAAATGACGCCGTTCGAATGCTGATAGAAATCAGCACCCGTCAGGTACTCCATGGCGTCCTGGATCGCATCCTGCGAATAAAGCATGGCGCCGAGAACGGACTGTTCCGCCTCGAGATTGTGGGGCGGTATCCTTTTGACCAACGATTCTTCCATGAATTACGCTCCTACGACCTCCACCGTCAGCGTCGCTGAAACTTCGGGATGCAGTTTGATCGGCAGTTCCTTCCTGCCGACTTCCTTGATGTTCTCCGCCAGCACGATCTTTTTCTTATCAATTTCAATGCCGAGCTGCTCCTTGAACGCGTCTGCGATTTCCTTCGTGGAAACGGAGCCGAACAGCTTATTGTCCTTCCCTACCTTCACCGGTACGCGGATGACCGTCCCTGCGAGCCGGTCCTTCAATGCGATCGCGTCCGCGAGTTTCTGCTCCGCGACCTTCTCCTCGTGCCGTTTCTGAAGTTTCATGTCGTTCAGCGTGCGCGCATTGAGCTCCGCCGCCTGTTTTTTTGAAATCAGGTTCCGGGCGTAGCCGTCCTTCAAGGTCACGGTATCGCCTTTCTTCCCGACCTTACGAATGTCTTCCAGCAAAATTACCTGCATCACGCGCCCTCCTCTATCACTGCTTTCAGTTTTTCCAGCGCCTCTTCGATCGTGATCCCCGTAAACTGCGCGCCTGCGACGCTTAAGTGTCCGCCGCCGCCCAGTTTCTCCATCATCACCTGCACGTTCACCTCGTCAATGGACCGGGCGCTGATGTACACTTTTCCTTCGTACTCTGTCAGAACGAAACTTGCCTTGATCCCGCGGATCTCCAGAAGTTCATTGGCCGCCTGGGCCGCCACGATGGTCTGGTTCGGATTCTTATCGGAACTCGGGCAAATGCTGATGATGTAATCGTCTTTGTAAACTTCCGCCCGCCGGACCGTCTCCGCGCGGAGCTTGTAGTCGTCCATGCTGTCGCGGAAATACTTCCGGACCCGCGTCGTGTCCGCGCCGCAGCGCCGCAAGTATGCGGCGGCCTCAAAAGTCCGGACGCCGGCCTTGTCTTCAAAGTTGTTCGTGTCCATGACGATGCCCGCATAGACCGCGTCGGCCTCCACGGGTTTCAGCTTCAGCTTCTCGTCGTAGTACTGCACGATTTCCGCGACCATTTCGGATGCGGAGGAGGCAAAGGGCTCGACGTAGGAAACCACGGCATTGTCAATGGTCTCGACGCCCTGACGGTGATGGTCGAGCACCACGATCGACTGCGTCATCTTCAAAAGATCCGGACAGACCGTGTATTCCGGACGGTTCGTATCCACCACCACGAGCAGGGTGTTCGGCTCAATGAGTTCCTTCGCCTCCTCGCAGTTTAAGAACAGGTCCTTCGGATAGCCGCTGCCTTCCGTGAACGTCTGAAGGATCGGCTTCACGCTGTTCGAGACTTCACCCATCACGACGTGCGCCTGTTTGCCGGAGAACTCGGCCGCCCGGTAGATGCCCATCGCCGCGCCGAGGCAGTCCATGTCGCTGATCGGATGTCCCATGATCATCACGGATTCCTTGGCTTCGATGAGTTCCCGGAGGGCGTGCGCCTTGACTCTCGCCTTGACCCTCGTGTTCCGCTCGGTGGACTGCGCCTTGCCGCCGTAATAGCTGACTTTCTCCCGGTTCTTCACCACAGCCTGATCGCCGCCGCGCCCCAGAGCCATGTCAATGGCCGTCCGCGCATAATCGAAGTTCTGGTCGTAATTCTCTCCGCCGACGCCGACGCCGATGCTCATCGTGATCTGGATGTCATTGCCGATGTTCGTCCGCTTGATCTCCTCGAGGATCGAGAACTTCCGCTCTTCCAGGACCGACAGGGCCTGCCGCTGCAGCACCATGAAATACCGGTCTTTCTCGAGTTTCCGGAGCACGCCGTGCAATTCGTCCACGCACTCGTTCAGTTTCCGCTCCAGCAGTGCGGAGAGCAATGACCGCCGCACCGATTCGACGCCGGAAAGGACGTCTTCGTAATTGTCAAAGTAAATGAGCGCCAAAACCGCCGCTTCGTCTTCCAGCTTTTTCTTATAATAGAGCCGTTCGGTCTCGTCCTGGAAGTAGAGCAGCCAGAGTCCGCGGTCGCCGCCGAACGTCAGGTCGTTAAAGGCCTCGACGGTATCCATCGACACTTCCGAACAACGAACGACGTATCTCCGGTCTTCGAACCCGACGTGGAGTTCGGGCTGATCCGCCAATGATTTCTCGCCGATCTCCGGGAACAGCCGGGAGAGTTTTCCGTCGGGGCGCTCTTTCTTCAAAAACGCCTTCCGGAACGCAGGATTCGACCAGAGGACCTCGCCCTCTCCGTCCGTCAATGCGAACGGGATCGAGGTGCGCCGCAGGAGCTCGTTCTGCACCTGCGCGTAACCCGCTCCGAAGTCCACGATCTTCCGTTCCAGTTTGGCGCGGATGATGAGATAAACGACGAGCGTCGCGAGGTAATAGAGCGCCGCAAAGCCGAGCAGCCAGAACCCCACCTCGCGGTTCAGAAACAGCCCCGTCACCGCCGAGACGAGAATGACGATTCCGACAAAAAACGGCCAATGATAATACGTTTTCAGCGCCTTTTCTCTCTCAGATTTCATTGTCCCCTCTTTTCCGGGTAATGACCTTTCGATAATAGTTCAGTTTATTTTATCACAAGTGCACGGAGTTTTCAAGAATTATACTGTTGTGAGACAGAAAACAGCGGCCGGAAGGACCGGATATCGGCGGCAGGGCCGCGCGGCGGGCGGGAGTCCGCGTAAGAACGCAAAAAAGGCCTGTTTCCGGCCTTCTTTGTGATCATTTGAGTCCTTCTCCGTTTTTTGCGGAAAAAGGGTTTTAAGGGCTTTCTCGGGGCCAGGGGTGTGCCTCGTCCGGAACCGTCAAGCCGGCCTTTCCGGCAGTTCGTACGGGCTTTTCGTTTCGCCGGGGCTAATGGATTCTTCCGGCGCATCCGACGCTTCTTCCGATCCCGCTTCCGAAGACGGCATATCTTCCGAAGGGGGATCGCTCTGCCTTGCCGGCTCTTCCGTTTCTTCCGGTGTGCCTTCCGTCATGCTTTCCTCCTGCGACGGCGTCGTTTCGATTTCTTCCGTCGTCCCTTCGCTTTCTTCCTGCGTTACGTTACTCTCGCCGGAAGAAGCATTCTCCGCTTCGTTATTCGGTCCGGCGGTCGAAACCGTCTCTTCTTTTCCGGAGGGCGTATCTTCTTTTCTGTCGCCGGCGCAGCCGGAAGCATTGCAGCCGGACAACGCCAAAACCGCAGCCAGAAAGATGCTCAAAAACGTGTGATACCGGAGAACGCCTTCCCGGACGGGGACCTCGATGCACAGCGTGGTAAGCCGGTATTCGCCGGCCCCCGCCTCCTGCAGCCCGAGGATCTCCTCCGCGACTCTTGTGGGGGATAGGATCTTTCTCATCCGCCTTCCTTGATCTCAGCAAAAAAGCGGCAGACCGAAACAATGCCTGCCGCAAACAGAACAGCTTTCCTTAGATTTCCAGATCCAGCGTTTCGTTCGGATCAGTACACAGGTTGGGGCTGGCAGTTACGATATCCTCGGAACCGATTTTGATCACCTCTAACTCAGGAACCTGATAAGTGTCTTTACCGCACCATCTCCTTTCACCTCGTAGCCTTTTTTTAACCGGGCCTCCTGGATCCTTGCCTTGACGACCTCCTGGATCAGTTCTTCCTTGGTCATCGACTCAAGATCTTCGAGTCCTGAGGGCTCCTTGTGGATCGGGA
>JAEEIV010000084.1 GCA_016281555.1 Lachnospiraceae bacterium
CCCCCCTCGAGATGAGATTTCCCATGGAGCAATCCAGTAAGACCCCTTGAAGACTACGAGGTAGATAGGGCAGAGGTGGAAGTGCAGTAATGTATGGAGCTGACTGTTACTAATCGGTCGCGGGCTTGATTAAAGAGATTGAGCTCTGAAGTGGATAGGAAGAAGAATCAATGAGAATTTATATGCAATTTTGAAGGTACATACCGGATATTCCTCGATAGCTCAATGGTAGAGCATCCGGCTGTTAACCGGAGGGTTGTAGGTTCGAGCCCTACTCGGGGAGCTGCCGCAAAAACGCGTTCGTCTCGTACGGACGCGTTTTTTTTACAACTATGCTTTGCAAAAAGGAAACGACTGGTATATAATGCTAATTGACCGGACGTCCGGATCGGGCTGTCCGGTTCTTTTCTGAGTATATTTTCATCTTGAAAGTGAGGATTCGAATGTATTATCTGAAATCTTCCGAAGAATGCCTGAAGGAGCTTTCTTCCGGCCCGGAAGGCCTTTCTTCTTCCGAAGCGGAAGAGCGGTTGCTGAAAAACGGAAAAAACAAACTAAAGGAAGCCAAGAAAGAATCGCTGCTTCATATGTTTCTCCGGCAGCTTGCGGATCCGATGATCATCATCCTGATCGTTGCGGCCGCGATCTCTCTTGTGATCGCGATCGTGGAAAAGGAGTCGTTCGCCGACGTCATCATCATCGGCGTGGTCGTCTTGCTCAATGCGATCCTCGGCGTTTATCAGGAAAACAAGGCGGAGGCGGCGGTCGAAGCGCTCCGTGAGATGACGGCTGCGACGTCGAAAGTCATTCGTGACAACGTATTGCACGTCGTGAAAAGCGAGGATCTGACGGTCGGCGACGTCATTGCCCTGGAAGCGGGGGACGCGGTGCCTGCAGATGCGAGAATCATTGAGAGCGCGTCGTTAAAGGTGGAAGAATCGGCATTGACGGGCGAATCCGTTCCGTCGGACAAACACGACGGCGTTCTGCAGCCCGGCGCAAACGGCACCGTGCCGCTCGGTGACCGGAGCAATATGGTTTACATGGGATCCACGGTCGTCTACGGACGCGGACGTGCGGTCGTCACTGCGGTCGGCATGGATACGGAGATGGGCAAGATCGCCGATGCATTGTCGAAGGCGGAAGAAGGAAAGACGCCGCTCCAGATCAAACTCGGCGAGCTCTCGAAGATCCTGACATTCCTCGTCATCGGCATCTGTCTCGTCGTTTTCATCGTTTCCGCGTTCCGGGACGGCCAGTTCTTTGAACATCTGAAACAGGGCAATTTCCGTCCCGTCATCAACATGCTGATGGTGGCGGTTTCGCTTGCGGTCGCGGCGATCCCCGAGGGGCTCGCCACCGTGGTCACGATCGTATTGTCGATCGGCGTTACGAAGATGTCGAAGCGGAACGCGATCATCCGGCGCCTGACGGCGGTCGAAACGCTCGGCTGCACGGAGATCATCTGCTCGGACAAGACGGGCACGCTGACGGAGAACCGGATGACGGTGGTCCGCGAGTTCACGAAGGAGCCCGTTCTCATGGCGACGGCCATGGCGGGGTGCGCGGATTCGGTGCTGAACGAGGAAAAGGTCGCCGAAGGCGAACCGACCGAGAACGCACTCGTCAATTATGCGTTCAAGCTCGGACTCGACAAGACGGAATTCGACCGGGAACACAAGCGGGTCGGGGAAGCGCCGTTCGACTCCATGCGGAAGATGATGTCCACGGTGCACGATTACGGCGATCACTTCCTGCAGTTCACGAAGGGTGCGCCGGACGAAGTCCTGAAGAAATGCGCCCTGATCAGCGAAAACGGGGTTGTACGGCCGTTGACGGACGAAGACAGGACAATGATCCTCTCTGAGAACAAAGCGATGGCAGACGGCGCTTTGCGCGTTCTGGCGGCGGCATACAGAGATTGGCAGGCGCTTCCGGAACGGTTTGAAGCGGATCATCTGGAAACGGAGCTCGTTTTTCTCGGTCTCTACGGAATGATCGATCCGGTCCGGACGGAAGTGAAGCCCGCCATTGAAGAATGCAGAAGGGCCGGGATCCGGCCGATCATGATCACCGGGGACCACATTGACACGGCGGTGGCGATCGCAAAGGAACTGACGATCATTTCCGATTCGTCGGAGGCGATCACCGGGTCGAAACTTGATGAGATCCCGGACGAAGAGTTTTCCGAGAAGGTGCTGCAGTATTCGGTGTACGCCCGCGTGCAGCCGGAGCACAAGGTCCGGATCGTCAATGCGTGGCGTTCCCTCGGCCGCATCACGGCCATGACGGGAGACGGCGTCAATGACGCGCCGTCGATCAAAGCCGCCGACATCGGCGTCGGCATGGGCATTACAGGGACCGACGTCACGAAGAACGTCGCGGACATGGTGCTGGCCGACGATAACTTCGCGACCATCGTTTCCGCGGTCGAGGAGGGCCGCCGGATCTACGACAACATCCGGAAGGCGATCCAGTTCCTGCTTTCCTCCAACTTAAGCGAAGTACTTTCCGTGTTTTTCGCGACCATGCTCGGGTTCACGATTCTGAAGCCGGTGCACCTGCTCTGGATCAACCTCATCACGGACAGTTTCCCGGCGTTGTCGCTCGGCATGGAACAGCCGGAACGGGACGTCATGGGACGGCCGCCGAGAGACCCGAAGGCCGGCATTTTCTCCGGCGGCGTGGGATTCGACATCGTTTACCAGGGGATCCTCGTCACGGTCCTGACGTTTGCTTCCTATCTTCTCGGGTATCGGATGAGCACGGGTTCATTCGGATTCGGGGATTCCGGCGTCGGCATGACCATGGCGTTCATCACGATGTCGATGGCGGAGACCTTCCATTCGTTCAACATGCGGACGGTCCGCCGCTCCGTGTTCACGCTGAAGAAGCAGAACGGGTTCCTTCTGGGCTCCATTGCCCTGTCGTTTGCCCTGACGTTTGCCGTCGTTTTCATCCCGGGACTGAATACGGCATTCGGCTTTGTTCCGGTCACGGTCACGCAGTATCTCATTGCCGTCGGGATCGCGCTCCTCGTCCTTCCGGTCGTCGAGTTCGTGAAGTGGATCGAGCGCCGCTTTTTCGGTCATAAGAGGCATCCTCAGGCAGGGCTTGAAAAGCACGCAAAAATGACGAAATAATGACAGAAAAATGAAGCAAAAATGAAGCAAAAATGAAGCAAAAATGAAGCAAATATGACAGTGAAACAGGGGCAAAAGGCGTTGACTTTTGCCCCCTTTTCATTTATCATAAAAGTGGCTTGGAAAAGGTATTTTTTTGAGTCGGAAAAAAGTGCAAATCTGGGTAGAAGGTAGCTGCTTCATGAAGGTGGACGTCCAAAAAGGAAGTATCTGGAAAAGAATCTCGGCGTTTCTGTTCGACGGGATCATGCTCTCCATCGTCATCATGGGGCTCGCCACGCTGATGTCATGGATACTGAAGTACGACGACCGGATGGCTGCCTTTAACGAGATCAAGGAGAGTGTCGCCGCACAGTACGGGATCTCCTTCGATACCAGCCAGGAAGAATACCAGGAATTTGATGCAGAGAAGAAAGCGCGATTTGATGAGGCTTACGAAGCATTGAATGCGAACAGGGAAGCGGTGAAGCTTTACTCGCAGCTCAATGTATTCGCGATCCTCATCATTTCTCTTCCTATGTTCCTTGCATTTCTGATCCTCGAGTTTATCATCCCTCTGATCTTCAAGGACGGGCGCACGCTCGGAAAGAAGATCTTCGGTCTCTGCGTCATCCGCCCCAACTGCGTGAAGATCTCAGGACCGGTCCTGTTCATCCGTTCCATCATCGGAAAATGTGTGATCGAGCTTCAGATCCCGGCCACGATCGTCATCATGTTCCTTTTCGGAAAAGGCAATATTTTCCTCGCGATTCTGTTTTTCGCCATTCTGCTTGTGAATCTCATTCTCTTCTTTGCGACGAAAAAGCATACGGTCCTGCATGACCTTCTGTCCGTCACCGTAGTCGCGGATTATGCGAGCCAGCGCATTTTCGAAACGGAAGACGAGCTCATTGAGTTCAAGAAGAAACAGCACGAGGAGGAAGTGCAGCGTCTTCGCGAGCCGGAGTATTCTCACATTTGAAACCAAAAAATCTAACATAAAAGGAAAAAAGGGGTATGAAAGTCGTTCTGAAAAACTTAACAAAAATCTTTCCGAGCCGGAACAAAAAGGATCACAGCGAAGTCGTTGCGGTCAACAACTTCGATTTCGAGATCCCGGACGGAAAGCTGATCGGTCTTCTCGGACCATCCGGATGCGGTAAGAGCACGACGCTCTACATGATCTCGGGTCTGCAGAAGCCCACGTCAGGCCAGATCTTCTTCGGCGATGACGACGTGACGGAGCTCTCAGCGGAAAAGCGCGGCATTGGACTCGTTTTCCAGAACTATGCCCTGTATCCGCATATGACCGTCAAGCAGAACATCATGTTCCCGCTGCAGAACCTCCGCGGCAATGACAAGCTGAGCAAGGAGGAGATCCTGTCGAGAACCGAAGAAGCAGCGAGACTTGTTCAGCTGGACGGACTTCTGGAGCGGAAACCGAGCGAGCTTTCCGGCGGCCAGCAGCAGCGTGTCGCGATTGCGAGAGCGTTGGTCAAGATGCCGAGAGTGCTGCTCCTCGACGAGCCGCTTTCGAACCTTGACGCGCGTCTTCGTCTGCAGACCCGTGAAGAGATCCGCCGGATCCAGCGTGAAACGAAGATCACGACCGTGTTCGTCACGCACGACCAGGAAGAGGCCATGTCCATTTCCGATGAGATCGTCGTCATGAAACTCGGCGTCGTGCAGCAGATCGGCGCTCCGCAGGACGTCTACGACGATCCGACGAACCTGTTCGTCGCGAAATTCCTCGGCACGCCGCCGATCAACGTGTTCAAGGGACGCATTCAGGGCGGGAAGGTCATGATCGGTGAAGCAGCGGTGTTCGATGCCCCGGGCATTGAAGACAAGGACGTCTTCATCGGCATCCGTCCGGAAGGCTTCACGCTCGAAGAGAACGGACCGCTCGAACTGAACGTCTCCGGCGTCGACGTCATGGGCCGTGACATCAGCGTGATCTCGACGCATCCGGAATCTCTGAATGCGAACGTGCGCTCCATCATTTCCGCCGATCAGAAGAACGAGATCGGATCGGACACGGTCCGTTTCTCCATCAAACCGCATAAGATCTTCGTGTTCGACGGCGAGACGGAAGAGAGGATTTATCTTCAGGGGGATCAGGGATGAAAAAGATCATCAAAAGCTTTGATCACTGGAAGGCGTGGCTGTATCTCTTACCGGCCATCGTGCTTCTTCTGATCTTTACGGGCTGGCCGATCATCAATACGATCCGGATCGCCTTCCTGGAAGGGTACGATCCGATGAAAGAGGTCGGCGGCGAAACGTTCCGGATCGGTTTTCAGAACTTTGAGAAAGTCGTGACCTACAAGCGGTTCCTCGAATGTCTGAAGACGACGATGATCCTTTGCTTCACGACGGTGCCGCTTTCCACGATGTTAGCGCTGCTCATTGCGGTCTGCCTGAATTCCATCGGTCCGCTGAAGCGCTTCCTGCAGACGATTTTCTTCATGCCGTACGTCACGAACTCGATCGCGATCGGCATGGTGTTCGCCGCGATGTTCAACATCGTCGGCAATGCCTCCGGCATCACGACGATCCAGAACGCCGGCATCGTCAATAACGTCTTGCAGTTCCTGACGGGAAACAAGGACTTTTACATCAACTGGATCAATGCGGGCTCGACCTACACGCACAACATCATCGTCATGATCATCTACATCGTGTGGCATGCGCTTCCGTTCAAGATCCTGATCCTGCTCGGCGGACTGCAGTCCGTGAACAAGCAGTATTATGAGGCCGCGAAGGTCGACGGCACGTCGAGATTCCGCACGTTCTGGCGGATCACGGTGCCGCTTCTTTCCCCGATGATCGCATACGTCGTCATCACCGGTTTCATCGGCGGATTCAAGGAATACTCCAGCATCGTCGGTATCTTCGGCGATACGATGGGCCCCGCCGGCAATGCCAAGGCGCTCAACACGATGGTCGGCTACATCTACGACGCATTGGCCGGTCAGGCAGGACGGGCGAGTGCGGCGGCTCTTATCCTGTTCGGCATCATTCTTGTCGTGACCCTCATCAATCTCTGGGTCAGCAAGAAGAAAGTCCATTATTAAGGAGGTGCGCATCATGGCTGAAAAATCCAGAAAACTGATTTCAGAAAAGAACATGCGCACTGAGACGCAGAAGGCGAAAGTCGGCTCCGTCATTGCCAAGATCGTTACCTATTTGTTCCTGGTGATCATGGCGATCATCGTAATCTTCCCGTTCTACTGGATGATCATCTCTTCCCTGAAGACGTTGGATGAGTACCGCCTCCCGGTCCCGACGTTCTGGCCGAAATTCTTCGACTGGGACAACTACGCGGAAGCGTTCCAGGCGGCGAAACTGCTGACCTACTTTAAGAACACGGTCATCGTTGGACTGGTTTCCACGATCCTGTCGCTCGTCGTGACGGTCCTGTCGGCCTTCGCGTTTGCGAGACTTGAGTTCAAGGGCAAGAACCTGCTCTTCGGCGCTCTGCTCGGAACGATGATGATCCCCGGCGAACTCTTCACGATCACGAACTACGCGACGGTCAACGCGTTCGGCTGGATGAAGACCTATACCGTCCTTATCGTCCCGTTCCTCGTCAGCGTATTCTACATCTACCTGCTCCGCCAGAATTTCCTGCAGATCCCGAACGAACTGTATCTGGCAGCGAAGGTGGACGGCACCCGGGACTTCAAATACCTCTGGAAGGTCATGATCCCGCTCAGCATGCCGACGCTCATTTCCATCACGATCTTAAAGATGATGGGCGCCTGGAACTCCTACATCTGGCCGAGGCTGGTCGCAAACGACGAAGCGCACGCGCTGATCACCTACGGTCTTCGTAACTCCTTCTCGGATACTTCCGGAATGACCGACTATCCGGTGCAGATGGCCGCCGTCGCGGTGGTTTCATTGCCGCTGTTCTTAGTCTTCGTCTTCCTCAGGAAGTACATCATGAAGGGCGTCAGCCGGAGCGGTATCAAGGGCTGACATTTCGGATGATTCATTAATATCTTTACAAGGAGAGGAAATAGGTTATGAAAAAGATTTGTCTGATGCTTGCAATGCTGCTTCTCGCATGCTGCGTGTTCGGCGCATGCAACGGTAACGGCGGTAGCGAAGAGGGAACGAAGGCTCCGACCGAAGGTCCCGCTCCCCAGACGGACGCTCCGGCCCCGGTCGAGACGGGCTATGACGGAAGCGCGGTCACGATCCGGTTCTACCATACGATGGGCCAGAACCTTCGTGAAGTGTTGACGACGTACATTGCCGAGTTCAACAAGCTCTATCCGAACATCACGGTCGAGGAAGATCAGGTCGGCGGCTACAACGACGTCCGTGACCAGGTCAAGACGGAGATCACGACCGGCAACCAGCCGAACATCGCGTACTGTTACCCGGACCACGTCGCATTGTACAATAAGGCGAAAGCCGTTCAGACGCTGGACGAGCTCATTGCCAGCACTGCGGAAGTGACCCGCGCGGACGGAACCACGGAGATCATGGGACTGACCGAAGAACAGAAAGCCGACTACATCGAAGGCTATTACGCGGAAGGTACGGCGTTCGGCGACGGCCTGATGTACACGATGCCGTTCTCGAAGTCCACGGAAGTTCTGTACTACAACAAGACCTTTTTCGAAAAGAACAACCTGCAGGTCCCGACCACCTGGGACGAACTATACGAAGTCTGCAAGAAGATCAAAGAGATCGATCCGAAATCCGTTCCGCTCGGCTACGACTCTGAGAGCAACTGGTTCATCACGATGTGCGAGCAGTACGGTTCTCCGTACACCAGCGCGACCGGAGATCACTATCTGTTCAATAACGAGCAGAACGTGAAATTCCTGGAAGAGTTCAACAAGTGGTATCAGGAAGACCTCGTGACCACGCAGGGGCTGTACGGCACCTACACGAGCGGCCTCTTCGTTTCCACGGACGAGCGGAAGTCCTACATCAGCATCGGTTCCAGCGCAGGCGCGACGCATCAGCGTCCGACGGCCGTGGACGGAGTGTTCCCGTTCGACGTCGGCATCGCTCCGATCCCGCAGGTCGATCCGGCCAACCCGAAGGCGATCTCTCAGGGACCTTCCGTCTGCATCTTCAAGAAGGCCAATGAGCAGGAAGTCTACGCCTCCTGGCTGCTCATCAAGTACCTGACGACTTCTGTGGAATTTCAGGCGGACTTTTCCAAGGCATCCGGTTACATTCCGGTCATCAAGTCCGTGGAAAACGATGAGATTTTCAAGAAGAGCATGGAAGAGGCGGACGGCGGCGCCGGCATCGCAGCGCTTTCCATCAAAGTCGGCATGGAAATGAAGGATATGTATTTTGTGTCTCCGGCTTTCGTCGGATCTTCCGTCGCCCGTGACCAGGTCGGTGAAGTTGTGAAGAAGGCACTCAATATGAAAGGCGGTAATATTGCCGCACAGATCGAAAGCGCCCTGCAGGATGCGGTCGACGAGTGCGAGTATCAGGAGTAAGAGTCTCAGAACTGAGCAAACGGAGTGATTCATGAAGCTGTTTAAAAGATTGATCGTAGTTTTGCTCTCGCTTGGCATGGCGGCCTTGTCGTTTTCTGCTTGTAATGATCAGGGAACGACGGCCGCCCCGACGGCGGAGGAGAGCACCAAAGAGAGCGTCGCGGAGAGCTCCACGGAAGGCAACGAAGCGAAAGAATTCGTGGATTACGCCGCCTCTGTGAAACTGGACATGGACTCCGAAACGATGAAGCAGAAAGTGACCGTACACCTCTTCGTGGACGGCGACACGACACACTTCGAAGTTCCGGCGAGCATTGAGCCGAGCGGCATTCTGAAGGCGAGATACCTCGGCGTCAATACGCCCGAATCCACCGGCGTCATTGAAAAATGGGGCAAGCAGGCTTCGAATTTCACGAAGGAAAAGCTGAGCAATGCGGAAACGATCTACGTCGAATCCGATGACGCAAACTGGAACTTCGACAATACCACGAGCCACCGCTGCCTGCTGTGGGTCTGGTATCAGCCGAAGGGCGAGCTGTACTACAGAAACCTGAACATCGAGCTTCTGCAGGAAGGTCTGGCCATTGCCAGCAACTCCGGGCAGAACCGATACGGCGAGACCTGCATGGCCGCCATCAGTCAGGCCAAGGAACAGAAACTTCATTATTATTCGAATGAAGTCGATCCGCTGTTCTACGAGGGAGAAATACAGGAAGTGACATTGAAAGCGCTCCGTACGACGCCCGAGGAGTTCCTGAACCGGACCGTTTCCTTCGAGGCCGTCGTCGTCAGAGGATACAACAATTCCCTGTACGTGCAGGAATTTGATGAAGAGGACGACCTGAACTACGGCACCTCCGTCTATCTCGGATATGCCGCGGATCCGGACGTCCTGTCGTTCACGAAACTCGGAAACCGGGTGAAATTCATCGGAAGTCTTCAGTACTATGAAGCGGGCGGCACCTATCAGGTGTCCGGCATCAAGTACAATGCGAGAAAGCCGCAGGAATCCTGCGCGCTGGTGGAAGAGGACGTGGGAGCGGACTTCCGCGTGATCGATCCCGCGACGTTCAGCGGGAAAAAGACCGTGACCATCACCTCGAAGAATGAAGAAGGCGAACCGCAGGAAGAAGAAAAAGAGTTTGATTATGCGGAACTCGTCATGAGTACCTCCATTACGATGGAAGGGCTCCGGGTGGATAAGATCTACACCACCAAATCCGGAAAATCGGAAGGCGCCATGACGCTGACCTGCTCCGCCCCTGACGGAACGGGCGTGGACGTCCGTACCACGGTCCTTGTGGACGAAGACGGAAACATGGTGACCGACGATGCCTATCTCGGAAAGACCATCAACGTGCGCGGCGTCGTGGATTATTACAACGGCGCGTATCAGATCAAGGTATTTACGCTGAAGGACATCGTTGTTGTCGAGTAAGCGGCTGATTCGAACAGATTGCGCCTTAGGGCGCATGCAATAAGAGAATTAGGAGAAGAAAGAGATGAAGAAACTATTGCAAGTCCTTGCGGTTCTTCTTTCGGCCATGCTGCTTCTGGCGGCGTTCGGCTGCAGGAAGAACGAGGAGCCTTCCACGGAAGAGCCCACTCAGCAGACGGTGACCGAACCCGAAACCGAACCGGAAACTGAGGCAGGCCTTTCCGACGAGGAGTTTGCCGACGGCGCAGCCGAGATGGTTTATGAATTCTATAAACCCGGCAAGAACAACAAGCTCTCCTCGACGCTGAAGCTTCCTTCGAAGACGAAATTCCAGGGTGAAGACTTGGAAATCGTTTGGGAAGCGGCGGAAGGCGGAGAGTACGTCACCATCGAAGGTCCGGAAGACGGACAGTATCTGGTGAAGATCAACCCCGACGCCGTGAACGGCGAAAAGGTCGTTTTGAAGTTCACCGTGACGAAGGGTGATGCATCTTCCTCCAGGACCTTCGAATACGAGCTGAACATCGTCAGCGCCTCCGACATGGATGAGATCCTCGACCGGGCGTATGCGCTTCAGCCCGGCGAAGCCATGGACGAGGAAGTGACGCTGGTCGGCGTCATCACGAAGGTGAATACCGCGTATGATGAAGGCTACAAGAACGTCACGGTCACCATCGTCGTGAACGGACGGGAAGACAAGCAGATCATGTGCTACCGTCTGAAGGGCGAAGGCGCGGAATCGATCAAGAAGAACGATACGATCAAAGTCAAGGGCATCATCAAGAACTACAACGGCACGATCGAGTTCGACGCCGGTTGTATTCTGGAAGAGATCGTCGAAGTCGGCGAAGCGGCTCCGGTTAAGGAGTACGGATCCGAGGCGGAGATCGTCGACGCAGCGTATGCATTGGCGCCCGGCGATTCGATGGACGATCCGCAGACCCTGACGGGCGTCATCACGAAGGTCGACACGCCGTATGACGCTTCCTACGGCAACGTCACGGTCACCATGGTGGTGGCAGGCAAGACCGACAAACCCATCAAGTGCTACCGTCTGAAAGGCGAAGGCGCTGACACCATCAGAAAGAACGATACGATCAAGGTCAAAGGTATCCTGAAGCATTACGTGGATTCCAAGAGCGGCAAGTCCGAGATCGAATTCGACACGGGCTGCACCCTCGTTGAGATCGTGGCGGTCGGCGACCATACGACGCAGACCTTTGCTTCCGAAGCGGCGATCGTGGACGCGCTCTATGCATTGCCTCCCAAGGAGTCCCTGGAAGACGAACAGACGCTGACCGGCGTGATCACGAAAGTGGACACGCCATATGATGCCGGTTACCAAAACGTTTCCGTCACCATCGTGGTTGCGGGCAAGACCGACAAGCCGGTTCTTTGCTACCGCATGAAGGGCGACGGTGCGGACACCATTAAGAAGAACGACACGATCAAGGTCACCGGTTATCTGACCCACTTCGTCGATTCGAACAGCGGCAAGTCGAAGTATGAATTTACCTCGGGCTGCAAACTCGTCCAGATCGTGGCGGTCGGCGCAGCGGATCCGGTCGTGAACTACGGCAATGACCAGCAGATCGTCGATGCGGCGTATGCATTGCCGGGCGGCGAAGCGCTGGAAGGCAAGCAGACCCTGACTGGCGTGATCTCTGAGGTCAATACGCCTTACGATACCGGCTACAAGAACATCACGGTCACGATCAAGGTCACCGGCCGCGAGGACAAACCGATCCAGTGCTTCCGGATGAAAGGCAACGCAGACGTCGCGGGCATGACGGACGCGGTGCAGACGCTGGCCGTCGGCGACACGATCAAAGTCACCGGTCAGCTGAAGAACTATGTGAAGAACGACGTCTCCACGATCGAGTTTGACGCGAACTGCACGCTCGACGCCGTGACCAAGGGCGCCGGCAATCAGGGCGGCAATGAGCAGCCTCAGACGGAAAAGATCAACGTCGGCGGCGTGGTACCGGAAGCCGGAAAGTCCTATAAGATGGCATTGGCGCAGCAGTCGTTGAAGAAGGCGCTGTACTTCAAGGGCACGATCAGCGATCGCGGATTCCTGGAGACCCAGGAAGCAGCGGACGGCGCGACGGTCGTGACGCTGGAGCCGGTGACGGGCGGCGTGGCATTGTCCTTCACGGACAGCACGGGCGCGAAGAAGTACGTCACCCTGACGGCGAACGGCAAGGAC
>JAEEIV010000008.1 GCA_016281555.1 Lachnospiraceae bacterium
AAAGTATGCGGCATGCTTCTGTTCCGCAGTAAGCGAAGCGTCCCGGAGTTTCGGTATGCTTGCCACCGCGCTCACGCAGGATCGCCGAAGACACCTCTCGCAGATTAAATCCCCGCTGGCCACCAGTTTTCTTTCATCAACCTGGGTCTCGTGACCGCAGACCTTGCAGATATAGACGTATCCCATGTCCTTCACTCCCTGCCGTTGCCGTCGGCGTTGATTTTTCCGTTTTTTGTGACATCGTGGAAGCATTCCCGAACGAATCCGGCCTTTCCTTCGTCCGGAGAGCGGACGATGAATCCCTCTTCCAGCATTCCGTCCTGCCCGAAAGGCATTTTCGTGCGGATTTTTTCGGCAAAAAGGTCGAGCTGCGCCGCGATCATCCCGATGCGGGACGAAATGAGCCTGGTCCCGGCAAAAGCCGGGAATGCCGCAAGACATGCAATCGTCAGGGGCAGGAGTGCGCCTGAGACACCATCGGCAAGCGGCTGGATGTCGGAGCAGCCCCTCGCCGCGAATCTGGCGAACGCGATCATGATCCCCCAGAGCAGACCGAAAACACCGAGGCACAAGCCGTTGATGACCACAGTCTTCAGGAAAAAACTGCGCCTGTTCAGGGCATCACAATGTCTTTTTATCGCATTGTCCATAGCCGCGCGAACCTTGTATTCCATGAAGCTCCGGGTATGGCATCCGGCTCCGGCAGACTCCGGACCGGGAAGCGAATCCAGGCACATGCGGGCCGCAAGGTACACGGTTGCCGCAAGAGAGTCCGAAGACTCGGCCTTTTCCCTCAGTTCAGGCGTGTCGATGTCCCTGTCGGAAATAATCCGCAGAAACCGCCGGTTCGCCTCTAACTCTCGGTGCAGGGAGAGCACTTTGTCCAGCATGATGATCCAGACGGCGAGCGAGACGAGCAGGAGCAGCACGCAAATAGCCTGCACCAGCGGATCGCAGGCCTTGTAGATGAACATGATGTCGTTTGCCGTCGCCAGGACGGGGGTGGTAGGAATAAAGAAAATCATGGAAACCTCGTTATGAGTTTGTTTGGTGGTGATAATGGGCGGTTGACAGGGCTGAGGCGGCTCGCGACCCGGATCGTTCCGTGGACGGGAGCCGGATTGCCCCGTTTTTATCAGTTTTTCTTGCTGCGCGTTGCTTTTGCCGGTTTCACGGACTCCTTTTCAGCATTCGGCTTAGTCTTCGCTGACTTTTTCGGACGGCGGGCTGCCGACTTTTTCGACTTGCGTTCCGACTTGGCGGCTTTTTCTTCGGCGGGAGCGATGAGCGCGGGTACTCCGGCTTTGCCTGCGACTCTGTCCGCGGACACCGTGTCGGAATCTCCGAACGCCGTGTCCTCTTCGGCCCGGCAATGCCTAGTGTTCTCTTTGACTTCTTCGAAGAACGCTTCCATATCCAGCTTTTCATGAGTTTCCCCGATGGACACAGGAGCGGTTATATGTTCGTCATTGTCATCATCGGCATCGGATTCTTTCTCGGCATCGCCATATAATAGGCATCCAGGCTGATCAAACGTCATTTCCATAGCCTCTTCCTTCGCGTCCATGAAGAATTCCCTGAAGTCGTCCATGTCCCCGTTCGGAAACTCCAATGCCGTTTTCGCGGCCGTTCCGATGGCGTATGTGACGGCGGCTGCATCATTCGGAAAAGTATCCGGGATCACGCTCAGGTATTCTTTTATCGTCCGGGGCGGGATGACACGACCGTAGCAGGCTTCGACTTTATGAATCATGAAGACGATGTTTGCCTTGAGCTCTGCGGCAAAAGCCCGGTCCCTCCTTGTCCAGTCGGATCTGGTCCTGGCGTTTGCATCCGCAACCGGGGTCTTGTTCTTTGCCGCACGGATCATTTCGACGATCAGCTGGGTGAGATTTCCGATGTCCTTCCCGAGGCTCAGATCGTCCTGCCCGCTGACCAGCTTTTGGGCTTGCACGGCGGCATCATCTATGACATAAAAGCACTCCTCGTCTTTCATATCGTAGAAGTTGTAGACCTTCTCCGAATAGGCGGACTCCCAGGCAGAATCGAACTGCTCCTCTTCCTCCTCCGTGAGCGCCCGACTGTTTAAGTAGATATCCTTCGTCTTTTCAAGTAAACGGACGGTCCCCGATGCCTCCCCGCCCCCCGGAATGGAAGCGTAGTCCAGGACGATACGGTCGCCGGCAAGCCCCGAGAGAAACACCGTGTCCTCGCAGAACTCTGCAGGATCCGAAAAATCGGGGGAGACGATCAGGAGCGCATTGTACATTCCGGCCACAGAGCGCACAAAAGCTTCCTTTTCTGGTGTGGAATCAACGTTGTTTCCTGCGTAATACCAGACGATGTCGATGCGTCTGTTGCCGTCGGGCATGATGATATCGTCGATTTCGGATTCAACGGCGTCCACGAAGGCGGGCATATTGTCATAATGATCGGTCCCGCTGTTGATTCCCCGCGCTACGAGGTAGTTCGCGGCGGGTGTGACGATGACGTTGCGGAGAAGCGCTTCCTGCGGGATGCCGGCTTCAGTATCAAGAGAGAGCATGTTGAAAGAATCGGCAGACCTGACTTGATTTGCAAGGTAGCGAAGATAAAGACAGTCCGAGTTGCCGGATATCAGGATGTTAGGCTTTCTGATCATTTAGAGCAGTGTCCTTGGTTGAAATTGGTGGTTGCAGGGTAGAGAGCAGGTACCGAATGTGCCTGCCGGAAAATGTTTCGTCTTAATCGTCATAGGGGAGCTCACCGTCGTTGCACTCGTCGTAGTTGCTGAAACTCTGATCACCGACGTCGGGCTCCTCATCTTCATCCTCGTCCTCATCTTCGTCCTCATCCTCGTCGGAGTCTTCGTCGGAGTCCGGTTCATCGTCGAAGCCGGGATCGAAGCCGAAGACATCCTCGACCTCTCCTTCATCAAGGTCGGGATCGAAACCGAAGACATCCTCGACCTCTCCTTCATCAAGTTCGGGATCGAAGCCGGAATCGTCAGAATCCTCACCGGAATCGCCGGTGTCCGCGGCGAATGTGCCGATGATACTGCCGGCAACCGCGCCGATTCCAAGAGGACCGAGACACGCGCCGACCAGCGCGCCGGTCTTGCCGTCGGCGGCGGCTCCCGCGGTCGTTCCTGCAACACCTGCGGCGGTGCCGACAAGAGTTCCAGTGGTACGAGCGCAGTTTTTCAAGTAGGCCTGATGGCCGCACTTCGGACAGTTGAGTGACTTTGACATGGTAATGTGTCCTTTCAATTATTTATGGTTTGTTTGGATTGGCGGGCGATCCAAGAACCGCCCGTCACTATCAATACCATCGACAAAACGGTTTTTGCCGCGGTTTTCTGAAAAAAGCCGGAAAAAAGTTTCGTTCTGCATCTGCATTCATCCTTTCAACGCTTTCGTGCCCGCCTGCATTCCATATATTCGACTTGATCGATGCGGAGTTTGCACTTCATGACGATGTAGTCCGGACAAAAGATCGTGAGCGGCGTACAGCCGGGGATGCCGGAAGGCATTCCGGAAGAACAATCGAACCACACATAATAGAATCCGCGGGAAAAGTTGACGGTAAAACCGACATGCTTGGAAACGGTGGGGGCCTCCTTCCGCAGACGGCGCTTATATTCCCGAATCTGCCGACGGTCGCGTTCGATGATCTCATCCGTCCGTCGTCTTGCGATCCAGAACGGAGTCAGTCTGGCAAGGGTTTCGCTATAGGCAAACATGGGCGGCATAATAGGCGGGCACATGGACATAATCAAATCCTTTCCTGTTTTTGAGCTTCAAAAAACTTGATTGCGCATCCCCGTGCCTGCCCGGAAGACAGGCACGGGGAGGGAGAATTGTCGCGGACTGTTCGGGCGGGGATCAATCCTCATCTTCGTCTTCGAGGGGCTTCCAATCGCGCTTTTTCGCCTCGCGTTCCTGCTTCAGGAATTCCTCGCGGAGTTCGGACTTGTCGAGCGTCATGTCAGACTCGAAGAATGCCTTTGCAGCCTTGCCGACCCCATAGGTGATGCCTGCGGCAATCGGGATCTTCAGGATCGGCAGGAGGCTGGCTGCGAGTTTGCCCGCGATTGAGCCGCCGGCACACCCGAGAATCATGGTGATGACAGTGTCGTCCACGGGGATGCCGTAGACTTCCGCCAGACGGTAGATCATGTATGTCTCGTTCGCGATCAGGGGGATTACGTCCACGAGCGGAATTGGGACAATGGCGATCGCGGCGGCGCGTCCGGCAGCCCAATTGATGTAGCTGTCGGCGTCTTCGCTGACCTTTTCACACCATTCGGTGCGCATGGAGTCGTAGTATTCCTCCCAGCGGTCCCGGAACGCCTCAATCTCCCACTCGGCGGATTCCATCGCGTCCATGCTCATTTCGCGCGCTTTTGCAATGAGCTGGGCGAGGCCGGTCCTGTTTTCGGCAGAGACCATCACGATCTGTTCGCGGGGAAGCAACTCCAGCAGTTCCTTCATCATGGCCTCGATCTGTTCCTTGCGCATGAGCTCGCTCTTCGTGACCACGAGCAGCATATTCTTCCGGAAGGTCTTGATGAGCTTGGCATCGGTGTCCTGAATGCGCGCGCCGGAACCGTCGATGCAGTACCAGACATTGTGGATCAGGTTGCCGCTCTTCTCGGTCTTGAGGCGATCCATCATTTCGTTGAGGATGAAATCGACGTAGTCGTCTACGCTCTGCGTTCCGGGGGTCATGCCCTCCGAGTCGATGAAATTTGCGGCTTCGGTTTCATACACGTGGAACCCCTGGGTGGTGGCGCGGCCGTCGCCGATGGCGCTGTCCGGCACGACGCCGCGATGTGTGACGGCCTGAATGAGCGAAGTCTTGCCGACTCCGGTCTTGCCGCAGACGAGAATGTTCGGTTTCATGTCCATTCCTTCCTTGTAGGTTTCGAGATACTGCCTGAAAAGTACCGGGTCGAAGCCGGGATCGGGCAGCGGAGTGCAGCGGATGCGGGCGACGGCGTAGGCTTCGAAATTGTTCCGGCAGAAGTGCCCGAGCGCGCCGGCGAGCATCCCGTAAGACGCGCCGTTGAGTTCGTCCCCGTCGCCGCGGATCATGTCGGCGGTCGCGACGTCGGAAAGCACGGCGTCGACGAACGCGACCGCGGATTCGCGGAGTTCCCTGTTGCGAAGCCCGTAAAGGCCGCAGAGTTTCGCCAGGAGTTCGACCAGCACGGCGGTCAGCCGCGCCTTCACGTCGTTCCATGCGTCGTTGTCCTTTTCCAGTTCGCTCCGGGTAAAGTCGCCCTTCAAGGCCCTGGCCTTTTCAATCGCCTCGGAGATAATCGCGACGGCGCGGTCTTTCTTGTCCGCCACCTTCGCAACTTTCGCCTCGCGGTCGATCTCCTGCGCCGCCATGAACGCGTCGCGGTAGGCTGCGGGAAGCATGGCATGGCTGAGCTCGACCAGCTCCCCACATCCGGCCGCCCCGCTTTCTGCGTCGGAGACTTCGACGATGTGTCCTTCGGGGACACCCGCGTTCAGGAGTTCCTCGCGAATCGCCTTGATCTGGGCGGGTTTCGTGATGTCCTTCTTGCTGATCACGGCGATGACGTCGTCGAACGTGAAGATCTCCTTCATCAGGGCGACGTCGCAGTCGGTCACGCGGGCGCAGTTTCCCTGGATCAGATACCACACCAGATGGATGTGCTCGTCCACGTTCGGATCGTCCTGACACTCCGACACGAATTCGCGCATCATCCCGCTGAAATCGTCTTCCTGTTCGCCCAGCTCAAGCCCACGGGAATCCCACAGGCGGATGGACTCGTTCTCATAGCTGTCGAAG